>NZ_JBTZSY010000094.1:0-1951 GCF_054815885.1 Anoxybacillus sp. TBDG-1 | reverse complement strand
TTATAAATAATGAATAGATTATTTATAAAGTTTTGTAAGTTTTCTGTAACGGAGAACGATTGTATCCCAACGAAAAATTGAGCGAAGAGAAAGTGTTCAAAGATCCGGTGCATCGGTATGTGCATGTGCGTGATAAAGTCATTTGGGATTTAATTGGTACAAAAGAATTTCAACGGTTGCGTCGCATTAAACAGCTTGGTACAACGTATTTGACGTTTCACGGTGCAGAACATAGTCGTTTTAACCATTCGCTTGGCGTATATGAGATCGTGCGCCGCATCGTTGACGATGTGTTCGCTGGTCGTGCGGATTGGGATGAAAACGAGCGGCTGCTTTGCTTATGTGCCGCGCTTTTGCATGATTTAGGACATGGGCCGTTTTCACATTCGTTTGAAAAAGTGTTTCATCTTGACCATGAACAATTTACGCGTGCGATTATTTTAGGCGATACAGAAGTAAACGCGGTCCTTCGTCGTGTATCGTTAGACTTTCCGAAAAAGGTTGCGGAAGTCATTGCGAAGACGTATGAAAATAAGCTCGTCGTTAGTCTTATTTCAAGCCAAATCGACGCGGATCGCATGGACTATTTATTGCGCGATGCATATTATACTGGCGTCAGTTACGGGCATTTTGATATGGAACGCATTTTGCGTGTGATGCGTCCACGCGAGGAGCAAGTCGTCATTAAACGAAGTGGCATGCACGCAGTAGAAGACTACATTATGAGTCGATACCAAATGTATTGGCAAGTGTATTTCCATCCCGTGACGCGTAGTGCAGAAGTCATTTTAACAAAAATTTTGCATCGTGCGAAACATTTGTATTTGACAGGCTATACATTTCAAACACCTCCTGTTCACTTCCAATCTCTTTTTCATGGACACGCGCAACTAGAAGACTACTTAAAGTTAGATGAGGCGGTGACATTATTTTATTTTCAACAATGGCAAGAGGAACGAGATGCGATTTTAAGCGATTTATGCCGCCGTTTTATGAATCGTAATTTATTTAAATACGTCGAATTTCAACCGACGAATGAAGAAATGAAAAAGTTGATGGAACTGACGACGTTGTTTAAAAAAGCGGGCATTGATCCGGATTATTATTTAGTCGTTGACTCCTCATCGGATCTTCCGTACGACTTTTATCGTCCGGGGGAAGAGGAGGAAAGGCTTCCGATTTATTTGTTAATGCCGAGCGGGGAGTTGCGCGAATTGTCACGGGAATCGACGATCGTTGATGCGATTTCAGGGAAACGGCGCACCGATCATAAACTATATTTTCCACAAGATTTTCTTGACGACTTATCGACAAAACGAAACGTGAAGAAAAAAATAAAACAACTTTTATATGAATAGGAGATGGGGACGTTGCTTTTCGAGCATGCGAAAATGTTGAAAGCGTTAGCAGCAGTCGGGGAAATTGTTGGACGAAAGAAGCTACAAAAAATGATTTACATTGCGAAAAAAATGAACTTTCCTTTTTACGAAAAATTTGATTTTCATTTTTACGGTCCGTATTCGGAAGAGTTGACTTTGCGCATGGAGGAGCTATGTAACGTCGGCTTTGTGCAAGAAATGAGAGAGAAAAAAGGTGGGTATTATCAATATCGTTATGCGTTGACGGAAGCAGGCAAGCAATTTTTAACGCATTACAATTTGGACATGCCTGATTTAAATGTTTGTTTGCGCAGTTTAAATGAACAAAGCGCGAGATTTTTAGAGCTCGTTTCTACGATTCTATACTTTGAAGATTTAAGTAAAGATGAAGTGAAAGAAAAAGTATTTACATTAAAAAGTAAACAACGATATACGGAAGAAGAAATAGAAGAAGCGTATCTTTATATCGAGCAGTTACGCGAGCAAGCATACATAAAAAGCTGACAGTCCCCTGTCAGCTTTCAGACTGTTGAAAAACGATTTTGTCAAGGACAAAATCGTTTTTCTTTTGT
>NZ_JBTZSY010000093.1:0-2149 GCF_054815885.1 Anoxybacillus sp. TBDG-1 | reverse complement strand
CTGGCAATCCTAGTGGTATCGAAAGCACTTACGAGACCTCCTTAATGTTGATTTCACCACTAACATTATTGCCAGGATCTCGTCAGCGCTTTCTCTTTTTTGTCACTAAATCACAAAATTTGGTGATGAACCTCAAAATTAATGCTTCCAATTCAGCTACCGTTGGCATTCTTTCTAAATCTTCTTGATAAATTTTTTTGATTTCTAAGAGCGTATCACTTAACAAATCGATTGCATCATCACTTAAAACAACTGTTTCCTTGTTCTTTATGCTTTCCCAAAATGACATTGTATCACCAACCATACCATCTTATTACTACTTTTTCTTGAGTCAATAGCTTATCTAAATTGTTATAAAAAGACGACACTGCTATAAAGCAAGCAGGTCGCCTAGATTGGTTCTATCGTACTGTTTGCTTTTGCTTTATTTTTTCAAACCAATTTTCTGCAACATCCAAATATGGTAAAACATTCTTAGCTATTCGAATAAATTCTGTTTCCTCTAAATTTTGGTTTTCGTTATCGAATTTAAACCAATCTTTATCTCCATTTTTATTATTCATTATTCTAAAACGATTGTTTAAGTGAAAAGCATTCATCTTTTGAAATGGTCGAACTATACCATCAACTATCACGTTTCCTTCCTCATTAACCCTTGCTACTCCAGCTTCTATTATAAATCCTCCTCCCCATTTATCAAATTGAAACGATAGCAAATAACCTAACTGACCTTCTTGCTTCCTAAAATGAGGAAAAGCCCCTTTAAATCCCCTGTTTCTTAATTCTGGGACTACTATTTTCTTTAAAGCACCGACCATTTTATCCTTATTAGATAATATAAAGATCCCCCCCTTTACTTGTTAAATTTGAAATAATTTAATACAGTACGTGCCATTAAAGCAAAATAGGATTCAAGCTGGGTGTCTGAATTCTATTTTGTCTACAACAGTCTGATACTCAAACCATCTTAACTGATTTTGAGTCTATATGACATAAGTAACTATGAGCAGTATTTAAAAATATCTAGATGGTGCCGCAGTTGGTCAAGCATATACGGTAATGTAGAAATGTGTATATGCAGACTGCTACTAAAAAAATCCTCGCTGTGTAAATCCTTAAACTGAACCTGAACAATTCCTCCTCCACTATTGTAGATTTGCACTACAACATTTAGTTCCTTAGATTCTGAATGAAAAACTGCTTTACCTTCTTGTTCTCTGTATATTTTCTTTAAACTTTCATAGAAATGAAAGATATCATGATTGTCAAAATGAAAGTGAACCGTTTCAGCTATAAAGCCACTACCTTTTAGCTTTACTTTTCCTGTAAAGTAGCATCCACCAAAAAACGGATCCCCTTCATTTTCAAAGTCCGTGATAATTAGCTCTAGGCTTCGATCTGCGTCTTCCTCACATACAAATACTTTCATGCTTTGCATCCTTTCTACCAGTTATATTCGTTGCTTATATGGCTCATAGTGGAAATGACGTACCCGTTTGGTTCTCTTATTATATACAACTGTTAACTGATATTTTTTATACTTGTAATTTCTGGGATCGCCTATGGAATGTCTTGCTTTTTCTAACTTATGCATGGTTATAGTATATTTATTATAGCCTTTAGCCCCATCTCTGGATTTCTTACCATAGACAATTGCTCTTGCTAAAATCTGTCTCGGAACATAGCGGTCCGAATTTTGCATATGTTTAAACGCCGTGCTATCAAATATCATTTTTTTAGCAATTGGCTTCACTTTATAAGCTCGATATAGTGCCTTACCTGCTTTGAATCCAACTCCCCCGATAAGCCCTACACCTACAGCAATTGCCGCAGCCTTCCATCCAGCTTTTTTAAATGCCTTATATCCATCATAAACCGCAAACCCTGCATTGATGGCCAGCCAGACCCAATGCCCATCCGGATCCACCAACATCACCAGATTGTTGTTCGCATACGCATACCCATTCTGCGTGGGAATATCACCCGCATCCCCTGAGTCTGGATCCAAGGAAGGGAACACACCGTGCCCTAGACAATAAGAAAGCTGCTTAACGGAACCCCATAGGACAAAAAAACAGAAGGACGAATTTGCGTCTGTAACTGCTAAACTAAAGTGGACAGTTTCCGACAAATAAAATTGGACACTTAT
>NZ_JBTZSY010000092.1:0-2446 GCF_054815885.1 Anoxybacillus sp. TBDG-1 | reverse complement strand
TCTCTTTTATTTATTCGCCGTGGAACGGGAGAAAACCTTTATTTCAATTTATATAGAATTTATTTCGTGTATTGTCAATTGGCATTCTATCAAATCAAATACACTAAAATATGCGAAATTGGAGCCCAATCTAAAAGATTTGCCCTCGGCGGATTTATCAGTAGGCGCGGTTAATGTTTCATTGTACTTTTCTTGAATAAGTGTAATCAAATCCTCCAAAAAAATCATTAATTGTTCATCTACTCCTCACATTTCTCATAGCGGGATGATCGTACAAAACAATTGAAAAAAACGACCGTTATCGCTACTGTCTGAAAGGTTAAGTGATAAAATCGATTTTTGTCGAATAATGACGAAAGTTGTTTGTCGAAAAATATTGCGAGTATGTTTTTTATAGCATAAAATCTCCTCATGCAGTTCGAATTAGACAACTTAGGATTGATAGGGAGAGAAAACATGAGGCATCTAAGGACATGGTTTGTTTGGTGGTTAGTATTTTTATTAGTTTTTACGAGTATTCCTATGGAGGGATTGGCGGAGTTCATCTATTCTAAATCTGACAATGCGATGAAACAATCACCTCTTAAAGTACCAGAAGCGCCCAGCATCAACTTGAAGCCGGGAGAGGTGATAGGGGAACGAACAGAGAATACGAAAGTGTATTACAATGGTGATGGTACGTTTACCAGAAAAATTTTCTTTGAACCGATTCATATTAAGAAAAAGAACGAAAAACAATTTGAGGAAGTTTCCACTTTCTTCATCGACCATCCCAATCATGTTCAAGCAGAGAATACGATTTTGGAACCTCGTTTTTACAAGAAAATGGTGGATGGAGAATATGCAAAATTTCTGTATAATGAATATTCCATTTCTTATTCTATTTTAGAAGCATCAGGGAATGGACTGAAGCCGATTCAAGCGAAAGATGTTCCCGCTATTTATAAGAAAAAAGACAATAAGATTGTGCATAAAAATATTTTTCCAAATATAGACTTGCAAAATATCGTATTTAACGAATCAACGAAAGAAGATTTAGTTCTTCACTCTTTTACGGGCTATCACATTTTCAAATTTCGTTTGAAAACCGATTTGCATGCCAATATTCAAGACGATGGATCGATTTTATTTACAAACAAAGAAAATGAAAAAGTATTTGAACTCCCTAAACCATTTATGGTCGATTCGAATATCGACGAACACTCGGGAGAAGCACAGCGCTCGGAACATGTAACATACGAACTTCAACAGGATGATCAAGGGTATATTTTAACGGTTTAAGCTGATCCGCAGTGGTTGAAAGATCCGAAGCGCGTCTATCCGGTTTATATTGACCCTAGCACTTCTGTTGCTATTGCTGCTGATGCATTTGTAATGAGCGCCTATCCGACAACGAACTATAGTTCTGCATCAAGTAAATGGGATGCTGGGCAAGGGCAATATGTGTTAAAAGTCGGTTATTATGATGGAATGACAGGGACTTGTTATGGGTTTTTGCACCCTGACATATCCGACGTTGAAAACATGAACGTAACGAACGCTACTTTTAACGTGTACGTTACACACTCCTATTATGCAACAACCGCAACCGGCTTATGGTTGGATGCGGTCAACGGCTCATGGTCTGCGAGCACTTTAACATGGAATAATAAACCTTCCTCCACGGACCCTTTCTTTCCTTTGGCGGGTGTTGGTCAAGGGCGAATCCGATTCCACTATCCTCTTTATTTTCCTTCAAAAGGTACCCCGTGATGACTTTTCATAGATTTTTTGACGCTACCAACATTGGCAAAGTCGATGTGGCAAGAGACCAATGGGCACAATTTGATGTGACGAGTACTGTCAAAGCGTGGGCATCAGGGACCAAACCAAACTATGGATTGAAACTCCATACGAATGGAAATGGACAAACGTATTGGAAAAAAGTTGTTTCCACTACGAACAGCAGTTATAAACCATATTTGTCTGTTACGTATACGATACCAGTTCCCAATACGCCAACAGGAACGGCCTTCAGTAATGGGGATGGCACAGGATATATCAATTTATCATGGGATCCGGTTCCTGGCGCTGTGGGTTATAAAGTTTGGATTTATAACGGGAAATCATATGAAGCGTTTGATGTAGGCAATGTTACTTCCTGGAGTACAAAAGGGAAAAAAATTTGGCCGACCCCTTCTGAAATTAGCGCTGGAAGATACGACCTGCACCAAGATCAGTTAGGGACGGAGCTTCCTGTCGATCCTTCCCCGGTCTATCGAAATTCAGGTGGAAGTTATCCGAATAGCAAGAACTACTGGTTCCGAGTCAGTGCGATTTTTCCTCAAGGCGAAAGCGCCATGTCAGGCGCGTATATGCCGACCATTCCGAATTTGGCAAAACCATCTGCTCGGTAGCGTCAAAAAATCTATGAAAAGTCATCACGGGCTACCTTTTGAAGGAAAAT
>NZ_JBTZSY010000091.1:0-2799 GCF_054815885.1 Anoxybacillus sp. TBDG-1 | reverse complement strand
CGCATAAAATCAATAAAAACTTAGGGTATGTATTTAAAACTTTTGACAATACCAATAATATTAAAGGGGTGGAAGAATGACTCATTTACTGCTAATCAATTCGGATAAACCGGAGCCGATTCGCTTTTTTAAAGAATACAACAAGCACCATGACATTCGTTTGACCGTATTAACAAGAAGCCGTTATGCTTCTATTTATAATAGTTTTGCTGATGAGATATACGAGGTAGAAGATGTAAGCGATCTGTCGCAAGCTCGTCTGCTGATGCTTGATATCCTAAAACATGAGCCTGTCGATTATATCATCACCCCAACGGAAAAAAGCGTGCTTACGGGTGGGTTTCTCCGCTCCTACTTTGCGATCCCTGGTCCTAGTTTTGAAACCACTTTGTATATGACCAACAAGTTGGCGATGAAAACAAAACTACATCAAGCGGGTATTCCTGTCACTAATTTCATACGTCTCGACTGTCTCGAAGACATCCCGCAAGCCGCTGAAAAATTAGGATGGCCATTGATTGTAAAACCAGCGATGGGTTCAGGTACGTTGGACACGTTCTGTATAGATTCGCCGCAAGCCTATCTATCCTTGTATAAATCAGAAGCACTACGTTCTCTGAAAGAACACAAAGTTCCGATGCTGGCGGAGAAATACGTAGAAATGGAAGAATATCACTGCGATGGCCTTATACATAACGGTCAATTGTTGTTCGTCTCTATCTCTAAGTATTTCAGCCCACCACTTAAAGCTAGGGGAAGATTACTCGGCTCTTACATCATTCACGAAGAAAATCCGATGCATGAAAAAATTCTCGCGATATATAAATCTGTAGTAAAGACTTTCGGGGTCACGGACGGTCCTACTCATATGGAAATATACCATACCTCATCAGGGGAACTGCTAGTAGGTGAAATCGCCCTGCGCGTTGGTGGTGGAGGAATCAGTGATACGATCTTTAAAAAGTATGGCGTGTCGATGTGGGATGCTTCGTTCCTTATCGCAATGAACCAAGATCCACAACTTCAACCAGTACGCTCTCAAGGTATCTTTGGATGGTGTGGTCTACCTTGTCGTAATGGTACCATTAAAGATTTTACACCTGTCGAAGAGTTGCAAGCAATACCGCAAGTGCTCGATGTTCAGATGCATTATAAACGTGGCGACCGTGTCCAAGAAAAGGAGATATCGACTTTCCATCTTGGTAAGGTTTATTTTCGCTTAGAGAGGGAGGATCAACTTACGGAGTTTTTGTCTCTAATTCATGAGAAGTTTTATCTACAGATAGAAGAAGATTGATACTAGTATCCACAAAAAATAGGAATATTACGTAATAGAGGTTAAATAGGTAATTGTTGCGTCACGTAGTCTAATAGATTTGTAAAAAGTATATTTCATACCGCCTATTGTTTTATGACTTTAGTATATTAAGAACAGATCAACTTATTTAACCACATTCATGAACACTATCACAGTAATTTTGTAATAAAATTCATATTATTTATTGAAAAAAAAAATAAAAAATAAATTATAATAAATTCAGAAAAATATTTATTAATTTCCTAATAGACATTTAGGAAGGTTTAGTGATGGGGGAACTTGTATTATAAGGTTTAAAGGAGGATATAAAAATGGAACTTAAAGGGTGTTATGTAGCTTTAGTAACCCCATTTGATGAAAAGGGGAAAGTTAATTATAACAAAATTGAAGAGTTGGTTGATCAACATATACAATGGGGAACAAGTGGCTTAATCCCGTTAGGGACAACAGGAGAAACACCAACATTAACAGAAGAAGAATATAAAAATATAGCTGAGACCATTGTGAGATACAGTAATAAGAGAATTCCTGTTTTTATAGGTACAGGAACCAATGACACTTCTAAAACGATTAAAAACATTGAATTTGCAAAAAAAATTGGGGCAGATGGTGCTTTAGTAGTTTTGCCTTATTACAATAAACCTTCTCAAAAAGGATTAATTGAACACTTTAAACTATTAGACGCAGTTGGACTACCTTTAATTATTTATAACATACCAGGTAGGACGGGGATAAATTTAGAGGTTGAAACCTTATCACTATTGCTAGAAAATACAAAAAATTTAATCGGAATTAAAGAATCTAGCGGTAATCTAGAACAAATCTCTAAATTTGTTTCAATTTCTCGTGATTATGAATTTAGTGTATTATCAGGCGATGATTCTTTAACACTTCCTATATTGTCTGTTGGAGGTAAGGGAGTTATTTCGGTGTTAGGGAATATATTACCAATGAAAATTCAACAGATGATTAATAGTTTTTTATCAGGTGATATCCAAGAAGCACAAAATATTCATCACCAAATTTTCGGCATATCAAAAGGTTTATTGGAAATTGCGCCTAATCCTTCGCCAATAAAAAGAGCCATGAATATCCTTGGTTATAATGTCGGAGGTACAAGATTACCTATACTAGATTTGAATTCCACAGAAACAGAGATATTGAATAAACTTTTGAAAGAGCTAGAACTAGTAAAGTAGAGGGGTACTTTAATTATGAATATAAAGGTATGTGATTGTACTCTAAGAGATGCAAAGTTTGCTCCAAGTATCTTTTTTACTAAAGAAGAACAATTACATATTGCGGAACTTTTGGATCAAGTAGGTGTAGAAGAAGTTGAGTTAGGAATCCCAAATGAATCAGATGAAGAGTTCGAAATTATAAAGGAAATAACTAGTAAGGATTTTAAATTTAGAAAATCTTGTGTACCCGTGGTGCTAGTTGAGCGCTAGCGCTCAACTAGCCCGAGTGTGACAAGCGAA
>NZ_JBTZSY010000090.1:0-2849 GCF_054815885.1 Anoxybacillus sp. TBDG-1 | reverse complement strand
AATAAGTGTCCAATTTTATTTGTCGGAAACTGTCCACTTTAGTTTAGCAGTTACAGCCCCATATTTCTATCGCTTTGATCGCCCCTTTAGCTGCTCCTTTGGCTACCATTTGTGTTGCTGCTTTTTCAATTCTTCCAACTTCCAATCGCGTTTCTGCTTTAGAAATTCGAGCTTCTACTTCTACTCGTGCACTTCTAGCTCCCTGAACCCCTTCTCCAACAGCCGAACCTGCCTTACCTAATGAATTCCCTACCCCTGGTAAACTGTTAAATCCATACGAAGCTGCTACATCCTTTAATCCTTGTTTAATTCCTGATTCAATTCTATTCCATGTAGACATTGCTAACCATCCTTTCCACTAGAAATAAAATGTAGTGATAAGTAATGATTTATTTATCTTGAATTAAGAAAAATCCAAACAGTATCTCTTATGTTTTTTGATCAAAATGATAGCTATAAGAATTAAAATACTTCTTACCATATGAAAGCTTTTCCCGTCTTATACGAAAAGCACCCTCAGCCAGCTTCCTATCATTTAACAAATACACGAAAAATTTATATTCATTCGCTTTTTGAACATGCTCTAAGAGCTGATTGTGTTCAAATAAAATAACATGTGCAAAAGTTCTGTGATAAACTCCACCCTTTCCAGCCGATATAACGTCTATATTACCGTATACCATTGTATTATTTTGCCCAATAACGATGACAACAGGCATATCTTTTTTTACATAAAGAAATTCTATAAACACACATAATTCCCGATCATAAACGCTAAAATCACTTGTTGGCTGTAATGGAAAAAGCACTCCTTGATGATTTTTTTCCACCCCCATGCATGTTAAGCATTTCACTAAGCGAGTATCCTGAAAATACTCATTCATTTTTGCTAATAGGTTGGTACTTATTTCAAGAATTTTTTGCTTCCTAAAGGAAAGACTTAATACCTGTAGATGAGTAAATTTACTAACATAAATTTACAACCAAACAAAAAAGAAGACATGAACCCAATTCCTTGGTTAGAATAGATGTGCCACAACTACTCACAAGGGGGTTCATGTCTCATGAATAGATTAGCACATCATCAAGGAATCCACAAGTTTTTCATAACGTTAGGGTTGGCGCTTTATTTCTCGAAACCTGTCATGAAGCATCTCGTTCACATCGTGGATGCGATGATGACAAAGGGCTTTTCAGGAACGCTGACCGATCTTCATCATGGGAGCTTTCATCCGAACCATCGCACGACACTGAGCCATTTTTTCACGAAAAGTCCGTGTGATGAAGAAACATTGTTTCGCCAACTCCAGAAGTGGGTGCTTCATCGTGTCGAACGCATAGCTAAACAGAACAATCACCCCTTTTTGTTTCGATCGATGATACGGGTAGCGGCTCGGTTAGGTGTCGATGACTCCAATAAAAAAGGAGCTGTCCAATCAGTAGATTGTTACGCTATTGGACGCCCCGTTCGACATGTGCCTGGCACTTAATTATTATTACTCGTACAAAATCCATGCTTTTTCACTTTCTACTTCGCAATTTACCTTTAATTTCTTTGACCTGCAGTCTAACGAAAATGGCAAAACATAATATAGCCACAACCACAATTACTAAGATAGCTATATAAGGTTCGATAAAGTCAGAAATAGGTGTATAACCAAGCATAAATCCCAGTAATGTGGGGATGATTGCATAAACATAATCGGTGTCTTTCGTCTTGATGATGCGAAACAGTAGAAAATAGATAAAGACCACGAGGAAAATTCCGTTTATTTCGTAAGCTCCCACTATAAGCCCTCCTAGTTGCCTGCAGCTGAGTACCCTTTTCTAAAACCATTCGCAAATATGGCTATGTCAGGTATGAAGCCCCATATTCCTATCGCTTTAATCGCTCCTTTAGCTACTCCTTTGGCTACCATTTGTGTTGCTGCTTTTTCGATCCTTCCAACTTCTAATCGTGTTTCTGCTTTAGAAATACGCATTTCTACTTCTGCTCGTGCATTTTTAGCTCCCTTAATCCCTCCCCCAACAGCCGGACCTACCTTACTAGCAGTATTAGCAGCACCACTCCAATCAATTCCATACGAAGCTGCTATATCCTTTAACCCTTGTTTAATTCCTGATTCAATTCTGCTCCATGTAGACATGTCTAACCATCCTTTCCACTAGAAATGAAATTTAGTGCTAAGTAATGAATAGCTGTACTCCATAGAAACATTTATTTATATTGAATAAGAAAAATCTAAACAGTATCTCTTATGTTTTTTGATCAAAATGATAGCTATAGGAATTAAAATACTTCTTACCATATGAAAGCTTTTCCCGCCTTATACGAAAAACACCCTCAGCCAGCTTCCTACCATTTAACAAATACACGAAAAATTTATATTCATTCGCTTTTTGAACATGCTCTAAGAGCTGATTGTGTTCAAATAAAATAACATGTGCAAAAGTTCTGTGATAAACTCCACCCTTTCCAGCCGATATAACGTCTATATTACCGTATACCATTGTATTATTTTGCCCAATAACGATGACAACAGGCATATCTTTTTTTACATAAAGAAATTCTATAAACACACATAATTCCCGATCATAAACGCTAAAATCACTTGTTGGCTGTAATGGAAAAAGCACTCCTTGATGATTTTTTTCCACCCCCATGCATGTTAAGCATTTCACTAAGCGAGTATCCTGAAAATACTCATTCATTTTTGCTAATAGGTTGGTACTTATTTCAAGAATTTTTTGCTTCCTAAAGGAAAGACTTAATACTTCTTCCTCCCCCTTTTCTACGGTATTGTCAAAAGTTTTAAATACATACCCTAAGTTTTTATTGATTTTATGCG
>NZ_JBTZSY010000009.1:0-72404 GCF_054815885.1 Anoxybacillus sp. TBDG-1 | reverse complement strand
GTCTTCTTTTTTGTTTGGTTGTAAATTTATGTTAGCGAATTTGCTCATCTACAGTTGATGATATAATTGGAAAAAGAATTGAAATTACAGGCTTTGTATTTCGGGAGCGTGATTTTGCTACAAATGAGTTCGTTGTTGCACGGTATGGAGTAACTTGTTGTGTAGCTGATGCAACTGTTTATGGGATATTGGTAAAAACGGATCAGGCGGCGAAATGGGAAAATGACACATGGGTAAAAGTTGAAGGAATAATTGATGAAACGACATACAGGCAGTGGCTTGTCCCTGTAATCACAAAGCCAAGTGTCACCGTTGTGAATGAGCCAGAACAGCCATACGTATATGAGTATTAAAGGCTCTTGCAGTGACAAGAGCCTTTAATACTTGTTTTGTATAAATCTCAATATCTCATGGGCGCGATCGCCGAGAAGTTCTAGGAGTTGTTCAAACATTGCATCTCGCTGTAAATCGAGTTCGGTCATTTGTTTAGCCAGATCAATTACTTTCTTTTCCATACGCTCTCTCCTCATATTGTTCATATTTGCGGCGAAGTTCAGCTACTGTCCAATGATGAAATTGAGAGGCATTAATTTCTCTCGCTTTCATAAGTTTGTCAATGTAAAACTGTTTTTGCTCTATGGCTGTTTGTATGAGTTTTCCCATCTTGTTCCCCTCCCATTTCTTTTTTACTGATTTATATACATCTTTTTTGTTTTGAACATTTTTTTGTTGCCTTTTCTAACATATAAATTGGAAAGTGTATGGTTATGTTATAGAAAACAACGTATATAAGAGGGGATGAAGATGGATTCGTATAAACATAAAAGCCATTTCCATTGGCATTGTTAGTGGGTTAACAGGTTTGTTACCGAGATAAATTCGTGAAATGATGGGAAAATGACAAATCGATGCTCATTTTCGTTCTCGTATGTAATTTTCTCTTCTCCATGTTATAATTGCTAGGGGAAGGAGAATGGTCATGTTTATTGAGTTTTCATTTGACATGTTTACGTATGTATCGCTATTAAGTGTGTTTGTTGTAGCGATGGCGTGTTATGTGAAGCGACAAGCCAATCATGTGATTTTCGTTGAACGGTTCGTCGCATACGATAAAAGCGGTTGTGCAAAGCCAAGCGATGCATATAGACATATACTATTTTATACCCGTTTTATTATGTTTCAACAACGAAAAATTCCAATAAACGAACGATCGCATGCGAGTGATGAAGAAGGAAGGTTGCTCCTTGTTTGCTGATAAATAACAAACAAGGAGGATTTACAACGTGAGAAAATGGATCGTTTTATTTTTTGTATTATTGTTAAGTGCATGCAATCGAAACGTACCCATTACAGAACATAGTGAAGGTATATGGGATCATTATTTTGTTTATCCGATGTCCAAGTTACTGCTTACGCTTGGACATGCATTTCAAGAAAATTACGGGCTTGCGATTATTGCATTGACGATTATTGTGCGCTTGGGGTTGCTTCCGCTTATGGTCAAACAATTTCGGACAAATATTGCGATCCAGCGCATTCGTCCAGAAATCCAAAAACTTCAACAAAAATATAAAGGCACAGATATGGAAGCGCAACGAAAGCTGCAACAAGAAATGATGCAGTTATACCAAAAACACGGTGTCAATCCACTGAGCGGTTGCTTGCCGATTTTTATTCAAATGCCTATTTTTATGTCGTTGTATTATGCGATTTCGCGAACGGAGGAAATTAAACTACATTCATTTTTATGGATGCAACTTGGTCATCGTGATCCGTATTTCATTATGCCTATATTAGCAAGTTTAACGACATTTATTTCGATGCATTTATCCCCATCTGCCACAACAACAGAAGCGGTGACACAAATGAAAATCATGTCATATGTGATGCCTGTCATGATTTTTGTGGGAGCGAGTTCTGTTCCTTCAGCTTTATCGCTATATTGGGTCATTGGTGGATGTTTTTCGATTATTCAGTCGCTCATGATGCGTACGCAATGGAAAAGATACGATACATGAGTTGCCAAATAACCTGCTCGCTAGCTGAGCAGGTTCCTTTTCGTCAAGGGGTGAAAAAAATGAAAGTGATTATTGCTGAAAAACCAGATCAAGGAATGACGCTTGCATCTATTTTTCAAGTGAAAAAAAGGGAGGGGTATATTGAAATTTTACCGAATGAATTGTTTCCAAAGGGGGCTTATATGACATGGGCAGTTGGACATTTATTTCAATTAGCTTCTCCAGAAACGTATGAAGCAAGCTGGAAGCGATGGACACTAGATACGTTACCAATCATTCCCGATCGTTTTCAATATGAAATGGATCGAAAAAAGGCGAAACAATTTTCCATCATTAAACAATTGCTCCGTCAGCCAGAAGTGACAGAAATCATTCACGCAGGCGATGCAGGGAGGGAAGGGGAATTAATCATTCGAAACATCATCTACATGAGCGGTGTAAAAAAGCCGATTAAGCGGCTTTGGATTTCATCGTTAACACCGAAAGCAATCGAACAAGGCTTTCGCCAGTTGTTAGATGAAAACGAGACGCGTCCTTTGTACGAGGAAGCGTATGCGCGTGCGTGTGCGGATTGGCTCGTTGGGATGAATGCATCGAGAGTGTATACAATTTTATTGAAACAAAAAGGGATGAATGACGTGTTTTCCGTTGGGCGTGTTCAAACACCAACGCTTGCTCTTATTGTGAGAAGAGAAAAAGAAATTGAGCAATTTCGTTCGGAGCCGTTTTGGGAAGTTGTTGCTGCATTTGATGTGAACGGAAAGCGATATGAAGGAAAATGGTGGCATGAAAATGAAACAAGAACATATGATCAGCAACTCGCCGAAAAGGTGAGCGCATTTTGCAGAGGAAAACAAGTAGAGATAGAAGAAGTTACATGTGAGCGAAAAACGTTTTTACCGCCGCTTTTGTTTAATTTATCAACATTACAAGCAACGGCAAACAAGCGTTTTAAATATTCACCACAAAAAACGTTAGATATATTACAAAAACTATATCAAAAAGGATATGTATCGTATCCGCGTTCTGATTCACAATATGTGACAAAAGGAGAAGCAGAAACGTTTCCTCATATTTTAAAGCAAATTTGGCAAAAGGAGGAGTATGCTTCTTATTTTCCACTTGCTCACAAATCAATTTTACATAATAAACGTTATGTAAACGAAAAGAAAGTAACGGATCACTACGCTATCATTCCGACCGAACAAGTCCCGAATTTAACGAAGCTAAGCGACGATGAACGAAATATTTATGATCTCATCGTTCGCCGATTGATTACTGCGCATTGTGAAGAGGCTATATTTGAATATACAACGATTGTGACGGTTGTTGACGGACGAGCGCGTTTTATTTCTAAAGGAAAAAAACAAATACAAGCAGGATGGCGGGACGTCCTTATGTCACAAGATGATGATCTACAACTTTTACCGAATGTACAAAGCGGAGAAAAAGGAACGGTATATGATGTGCGTGTGAAAGAGGGAAAAACACTGCCGCCAGAGCGATACACGGAAGGCGAACTTATCACGTTAATGAAGACAGCAGGGAAATTTTTAGACGATGAACAACTAGAAAAAGTATTAGCAAAAACAGAAGGACTTGGGACGGAAGCGACGCGCGCCTCCATTATTACAACATTAAAGGAGCGAAACTATATCGAAATAAAAAATAATCAAGTATATGCAACCGATAAAGGAAAAGTAGTAATTGAAGCCATCGGTTCACATATTTTAGCGTCACCCGAGATGACAGCAAAATGGGAGCAACGATTAAGTGAAATTGGTGAACGAAAGGCGTCAGCGACACATTTTACGGAACAAGTCAAAAAATTAGCAGCGAAAATCGTAACAGATGCGGTGCAAATGGCAAGCTGTTGGTCGTTTAAAGGGCTTGATACGGCTTCGATTCAGCGAAAGAAAAAAACAACGATCGGAAAACAAGTTGGGGTTTGTAAGCTTTGTGGGGGCTCCGTCATTGATAAAGGTTCGTTTTACGGTTGTGTCAATTACGCAAAAACAAAGTGCTCATTTACCATTTCAAAAACGATGTTAGGAAAATCCATTTCACAAACGAATATTAAAAAATTGTTAACTGAAGGAAAAACGAATGTCATTAAAGGATTTAAAAAGGGAGAAAGAACGTTTAACGCTGCGCTTATATGGGATGAAAAAGAAAAACGTCTATCGTTTTTGTTTGAAAAATAGGAGGACTGCCTCCTATTTTTCAACATCACCATTCCATTCGTTCATGCCGCCCGTCATATTATATACGTTTGTAAACCCTTCTCTTACTAGTAATTCGCTTGCTTGTGCTGAGCGATTACCTGAACGACAAACAACGATATATGTCTCGTCTTTTTTCAGTTCATTTATGCGCTCTTTCAGTTGTTGTAAAGGAAGTAAAATCGCGCCTGGAATATGACCAGAAGCGTATTCTTCTTCTGTTCGAACATCAAGAACAACAACGTCTCCTTTTTGGATCATTTGTGCTGCTTCATCAACAGAAATGTTTGTGTAGCCCCCTTGTGCACATCCGCTTATGATGAAAAGAAATACGAATAAAAGAGCTGCCCATTTTTTCATTTTGTCACCAACCTCCGTATATAATCGAATACCCACTCATGTATTCTAACTGATTTTTTTCATTTCTTCAAACGTTTCGACACCATTGTTATTTCGAGATATAGTACAATTAAAGGAAAGGTTTACATAGAAAGAAGGGAAAATGATGTATCAATCGATTATCGATCTGATCGGAAACACGCCAATTGTGAAGCTCAATCGGGTTGTTTTTCCTGGGGGAGCAAGTGTATATATAAAGCTTGAATCGTTTAATCCAGGGGGAAGCGTGAAAGATCGCGCGGCTAGACGAATGATTGAACGAGCAGAAAAAGAAGGGAAAATTGCCCCTTTTCAAAGCACGATCATCGAGCCAACATCAGGTAATACAGGAATTGGGTTAGCGATGGTATGCGCAGCAAAAGGCTATCGCTGCATCATTACGATGCCAGATAATGCGACAAAGGAACGTGTCAATTTATTAAAAGCATATGGAGCGGAAGTCCATTTAACTCCTGCATCTTTGCGCATGCAAGGAGCTATTGATGAAGCATATCGACTTGCTGAGAGCATTCCACATAGTTTCATTCCTATGCAATTTGAAAACGAAGCAAATCCAGATGCCCATCGAGCGAGCACAGCGATTGAAATTATAGAAGCATTTCCAGAGGGAATTGATGCGTTTGTACTTACCGCAGGGACAGGGGGAACGGTAACAGGAACAGGGGAAGAGTTGAAGAAAAAATTTCCTTGTTTACGTATTTATGTGGTCGAACCATATGGGTCTCCCGTCCTTTCAGGTGGACAGCCGGGACCGCATAAAATTCCAGGTACTGGACCAGGATTTATCCCTCGTATTTTAAATCAGAACGTATATGATGACATTTTACTTATCAAAGATGAAGAAGCACAAGCGATGGCGAGGCGATTAGCGGCAGAAGAAGGAATTTTAGTAGGGGCTTCAGCCGGGGCAGCTGCTTTTTGTGCCGTTCAAGTGGCGCGAACTCTCCCGAAAGATGCACGTGTGCTTTGTATGGCGCCAGATACAGGCGAACGTTATTTATCATCCGATTTATTTAACGGATAAGAGGCGCGAAAAATGTCGAGGCTATAAAATAAAAAGGAAGTGATCGTATGTTTCAAGAAGAAGTAAAAACAATAGCTGGTCTTCGTCTTCATGTCATTCCAACAAAAAAATATAAAACGAATACGCTTGTGTTAAAAATGAAAGCCCCATTATGCGAACAAGATATAACGATGCGTGCGCTTGTTCCGTACGTACTACAAAATGCTACAGAGCGACACCCTTCCATGAAGGTGCTTCGTACATATTTAGATGAATTATACGGCGCGACGTTACAAGTAGATTTGGCGAAAAAAGGCGAACATCATGTAATTACGATCCGAATGGATGTGGCAAACGAAAAATTTTTAGGCAATACATCTCCCCTACTACGCGAAGCGTTGACGCTCTTTAGCGATATGCTGTTTCGTCCGCTTACTGAGCAAGGTGGATTTTCTGTTGCCATCGTTGAGCAAGAAAAACGAGCATTAAAACAAAAAATACAATCGTTGTTTGATGATAAAATGAGATATGCTCAACATCGACTCATTGAAGAGATGTATAAAGGTACGCCTTATGCTCTCGATGTTCACGGTAAACTGAACGATGTTGATACAATTGATGCTAAACGTTTATATAAACATTACGAGCACATGTTGAAACACGATGAAATAGACTTATACATTGTCGGAGATGTGACGTTAACGGATGTAGAACATGATGTTGCTCGGCGCTTTTCATTAGAAGCTCGTCCTTTGCGTTCAATTGAAACAACAGCGCTAACGAAACGAACAAATGTGCAAGAAGTTATAGAAAAACAAGATGTGAAGCAAGGAAAGCTACATCTTGGCTATCGAACAAATACGACATATAGCGATGCGGATTACAATGCGTTACAAGTATGGAATGGGATCTTTGGTGGATTTGCACATTCGAAATTGTTTATGAATGTGCGTGAAAAGGCAAGTTTAGCTTATTATGCAGCTTCACGCATCGAAAGTCACCAAGGGATGATGATAGTTATGGCAGGGATTGAACCGAGCAATTATGAGCGTGCACTTGAGATTATTCATGCTCAGGCGAAGGCGATGCGCAACGGGCAATTTAGCGATGAAGAAATCATTCAAACAAAAGCAGTCATTCGTAATCAACTGTTAGAAACAGTTGATACAGCGCGGGGAATGATTGAGATGTCTTATCATAATGTCATTGCAACACGGCAACGCCCATTAGAGGAGTGGCTAGAAGGGATCGAAAAAGTGACGCGTGAAGATGTTGTTCGTGTAGGTGAAAAAATTGAATTAGATACAATTTATTTTTTAACGGAGAAGGAAGGTGAGAAAAGATGAAAATTATTCACCACAATCAATTACAGGAACAATTATTTTATGAGCGGCTAAACAACGGATTAGATGTTTATATTTTACCAAAAAAGGAATTTAATAAAACATATGCAACATTTACAACGAAATACGGTTCAGTAGATAACTGTTTTATTCCATATGGAAAAACGAGTATGAAAAAAGTGCCGGATGGTATCGCCCATTTTTTAGAGCATAAATTGTTTGAAAAAGAAGATGGTGATGTATTTCAAACGTTTAGCAAACAGGGAGCATCAGCAAATGCTTTTACGTCTTTTACACGCACAGCCTATTTATTTTCTAGCACGACAAATGTAGAGGAAAACTTAGAAACTTTACTTGACTTTGTCCAAGAACCATATTTTACAGAGCAAACAGTTGAAAAGGAAAAAGGAATTATTGCTCAAGAAATTCGTATGTATGACGATCATCCAGATTGGCGTTTGTATTTTGGAACAATTGAAAGCATGTATCACAATCATCCTGTGAAAATTGATATTGCAGGAACGGTGGAGTCCATTTCACATATTACAAAAGATTTATTGTATGAATGTTATGAGACGTTTTATCATCCGAGTAATATGTTATTGTTTGTTATCGGTCCGGTTGATCCATTGACTATACTCGAACAAATACGGAATAATCAAACAAAAAAAACGTTCCGTTCACCAACAGAGATTGAGCGCTTTCGGTATGAAGAGCCACCACATGTCGCGCGCGCGAAACATGTCATTGAGATGAACGTGCAGACTCCAAAATGTCTCGTTGGTATAAAAGCAAAACGTGTATATGCAAAGGGGAAAGAAAAATTAAAACATGAATGTGCGATGGGACTATTGCTTGATTATTTATTTGGAAAAAGTTCACCACACTATGAGCAGTTATATCAACAGGGATTAATTGATGAAACATTTACGGTCGATTATACAGAGGAAAGTGACTTTGGATTTGGTTTAATTGGTGGCGACACATCGCAACCTGATCAATTAGCGGAAGAAATTCAGCGTATTCTCGTACAGTTTTCCGATATTGACGATGAACAAGTAGAGCGGATGAAAAGAAAAAAAATCGGATCATTTTTACGCTCGTTGAACTCACTTGAGTATATTGCGAATCAGTTCACTCGTTACGCATTCGATAAAATGAGTTTATTCGATGTCGTAAGGACGTTACAATCATTGACAGCGGATGATATAAAAGCAGTTGCCCGCGAATGTTTTATGCGTGAACAGTTTGCTGTATGTCAAGTGGTTCCAAAAAGGTGAAGGAAGATGAAATATGCGTTAATTACAGGAGCGAGCGGGGGAATTGGGCAAGAAATTGCTCGGCAGCTTGCTAAAGATGGGTATAGTTTATACTTACATTACTACAAAAATGAACAATCTGTTCGACATATAATGAAAGAACTATCAACAGACACGTATGCCATTCAAGCTGATCTATCTCATCCTTCTGGGGTAGATGTGTTAATGTCTTCTATTTTCCATCCTATTGACGTCATCGTTCATAATAGTGGAATGAGTGCTTATGGATTGATGACGGATATGGATGACGAACAAGTAGAACGAATGGTGCAACTACATGTAACAAGTCCATTTTTACTGACAAAACGATTGTTGCCTTCTATGATTCAACAACGTCGTGGGCAAATTGTTGTCATTTCATCGATTTGGGGACTCACAGGGGCGTCATGCGAAGTGCTATATTCAATGGTGAAGGGAGCACAAAATACGTTTGTTAAAGCGTTAGCGAAAGAAGTTGCGCTGAGTGGTATACGAGTAAATGCGATTGCTCCCGGAGCGATTGATACACCGATGCTCCATGAATTTACTGAAGAAGAGTTAGAAGCGTTAACGAATGAAATTCCAATTGGGAGAATCGGAAAACCAGAAGATGTAGCAAAAGCGGTGTCCTTTTTAATCTCTGACCACGCCTCGTATATTACGGGTCAAATTTTATCTGTAAATGGCGGTTGGTATTGTTAAGCAAGCATAATTTTTTGTTTCATGAGGCAAACTGTTCTTGAAACGAATTTCAAGGAGGTTTGCATATGTCTGTTCTTGATAATTTTGAGCAATGGAAAAGCTTTTTAGCTGATCGCCTTCATCAAGCAGAAGCGCAAGGAATGAACCAGCAAGTCATTTCAGATATCGCTTATCAGATTGGAGATTATTTGGCGAAACAAGTTGATCCGAAAAATCCAGAAGAACGTGTACTTGCTGATTTATGGCATGTGGCAAATGAACAAGAGCAACATGCGATTGCGAACATGATGATCAAGCTCGTGCAAAATAAATAAGCGATATAAGCAAGCTGGTGGTATTCGCCAGCTTGCTTTACTATGTTTATCTGTTCACAAAAAACAGTTGTCTGTCCTTTTCATTCTCGCATTCAGATGGTAAAATAAACATACATGCGTGTTTCGACAAAGCGTCGCTTCAATGATCGTATCGTGTAACGTAAAGGGGAGAAGGGGTAGTATATGGAGAAAAAAGAATGGTATTTAGAATATGAAATACATATGAATCGGCCGGGATTGTTAGGGGATATTGCATCGCTCCTTGGCATGTTGTCCATTAACATCGTCACGATTAACGGAGTAGATGATTCACGTAGAGGTATGCTTTTGTTATGTAAAAGTCATGAACAAATTGAACGGCTACAATCGATTTTAGCAACAATGGAAGATATCACGGTAACAAAGTTGCGTGAACCGAAGCTCCGAGATCGTCTTGCTGTTCGGCATGGGCGTTATATTCAGCGCGATGCTGATGACAAAAAAACGTTTCGTTTTGTTCGAGATGAATTAGGCTTGCTCGTCGATTTTATGGCTGAGTTATTTAAACAAGAAGGTCACAAGTTAATTGGCATTCGCGGTATGCCGCGTGTTGGAAAAACGGAATCCATTGTAGCTGCAAGCGTATGCGCCAATAAACGTTGGTTATTTGTTTCCTCTACGTTAATTAAGCAAACGATTCGCAGTCAGCTCATTGAAGATGAGTATAGCGAAAATAATGTCTTTATTATTGATGGGATTGTATCAACACGTCGTTCAAACGAGCGGCATTGGCAGCTTATTCGAGAGTTGATGCGGTTGCCAGCAACAAAAGTGATTGAACATCCCGATATTTTTGTAAGGCATACGGAATATAAATTGGATGATTTTGATTATATTATCGAATTGCGTCATGATGCAGATGAGGAAATTACGTATGATCTCGTTGACCAATCCTCTTTCTTTGGTAACGATGGTTTTTCAAATATCGATTTTTAAAGATGGAAGGTGTTTCCGTTGACAGAGTTAGGGAAGCGTTTAAAAGAAGCGAGAGAACAGCGCAATATGAGTTTAGATGATTTACAAGAAATCACTAAAATTCAAAAGCGATATTTGATAGCAATTGAACAAGGAAATTATGTAATTATGCCAGGGAAGTTTTATGTCCGAGCATTTATTCGTCAATATGCGGAGGCGGTCGGTCTTAATCCAGATGAGCTGTTTGAACAATATGCAAATGAAATTCCGAATGCTCAACAAGAAGAACTTCCAGGTGAGTTGTCTCGTGTTAAATCGCGACAACTATCAGAACGAGGTGCGAAAGTGCTTGATATCCTTCCGAAAATTTTAATCGGTATGTTAGCTGTCGGCGTAGCAGTTGTTCTTTGGTTTTTCTTTCAAAACAAAACGGTGAACGAACAGCCCAAAGAACAAGTGATTAATGAAAAGACAGAATTCGAGCAGTCTGAGCAAGCAACCGAGCAACAATTGGAAAAACAAAATGAAAAAAAACTAGAAGAAAAGGAAAAAGAACAACAAGAGCAATCATCGAAAGCAATGGTCGAAGTAGTGGAAACGAACGGTCGAAAATCGACGCTTGAAGTGATAGGAGAGCAGTTGATCATTGACATTGCAACAAAGGGTGATGCTTGGATTGAAGTAAAAAACGGGAAAGGAAAGGCATTTGCACGCAAAATGATGTACGCAAATCAAGCTGAAACGTTTGATTTGACAAACGAAACAGAAGTGTTGTTAGTTATCGGACAAACATTAAATACGGAAGTGAAAATAAACGGTCAGACGCTTGAATATCCTGTCAATCCAAACGATCATGTGCGCCAAGATATTACTATTGTGTATAAAAAACAATAATGTTGGATGAAGTGTTGGAGGTAAGTGTTGTGAATATACCAAATCAAATTACGATTGCGCGAATGCTTCTCATTCCTTTCTTCCTTATTTTTCTGCTGGCACCGATTGATTTCGGTGTGATTCAAATCGGAACAGAACAGCTACCGGTAACACACGCCATAGCTGCCCTTATTTTTATTATTGCATCAACAACAGATTGGATCGATGGATATTATGCACGAAAATATGGATTAGTAACAAATTTAGGAAAATTTCTTGATCCACTTGCAGATAAACTACTTGTGTCCGCTGCACTTATTGCGCTCGTTCAATTGGATTTGGCGCCAGCGTGGATGGTCATTGTTATTATTAGTCGTGAATTTGCAGTAACGGGATTGCGACTTGTGTTAGCAGGAGAAGGTGAAGTTGTAGCAGCAAATATGCTTGGGAAAATTAAAACGTGGACGCAAATTATAGCGATTGCTGCCCTTCTTTTGCATAATATTCCTTTCTCCCTGCTGTCGTTTCCGTTTGCGGATCTTTCTTTATGGGTCGCACTCATTTTCACGATTTGGTCAGGATGGGACTATTTCGCAAAAAATAAACATGCATTTCGTCATTCAAAGTAAATAAAAAGGGGATGGGAAAAAGATGAAGGCAGAAATAATTGCGGTCGGCTCGGAGCTTCTACTCGGTCAAATTACAAATACAAACGCCCAATTTTTATCGCAACAATTAGCTGAAATAGGGATAGATGTATATTACCATACGGTTGTTGGGGATAATCCTCAAAGACTTACACATGCGATTGAAATAGCTAAACAACGCTCCAATTTAATTATTTTTACAGGGGGACTTGGTCCAACAAAGGACGATTTAACAAAAGAAACGATTGCAAAGATGCTGGGCAAATCACTTGTCTTAGACGAAGAAGCATGGCGTTCCATTTGTGATTATTTTTCGAAAACAAATCGTCCGATGTCACCTAACAATCGAAAGCAGGCGCTTGTATTGGAAGGAAGTTGCGTGTTAAAAAATGAACATGGGATGGCTCCTGGCATGGCGCTTGCTGTTGACCATATTACATATATGCTCCTCCCAGGACCTCCGAAAGAAATGCAACCGATGTTCATAAAATATGGACGTCCTTTTTTATTGCAAAAGCTTCATGTTCGCGAAAAAATCATATCGCTCGTTTTGCGCTTTTTTCATATTGGTGAATCACAACTAGAAGCAGAAATTGAAGATTTGATTGATGCGCAGACCAACCCAACGATCGCTCCACTTGCGTCTGATGGTGAAGTGACTCTCCGTTTAACAGCGAAGCATGAGCGTGAAGAAGAAGCGAAGCGAATGATTAACGAGGTAGAGCAAAAAATTTTAGCACGTGTGCGTCCTTATTTTTACGGTTACAACGATGAAACGTTGTTTAGTAAACTGTTAGCTACATTAAAAGCAAAGAATAAGACACTTGCTATTGCTGAGAGTTTAACGGGAGGGTTATTTTTAGAGGAAATGACTGCACTTCCGACAGCTTCTTCAGTTATAGCAGGAGGAGTTGTATGTTATGCAAATGAAATAAAGGAAAATGTGCTTCATGTGCCGAAAGAAATATTACAAATAGAGGGGGCAGTAAGCGAACGGTGCGCCCAATTGTTGGCAGAAAACGTTCGAAAGCTTTGCCAAACCGATATCGGAATTAGCTTTACAGGTGTCGCAGGACCAAGTGAGTTGGAAGGAAAACGAGTAGGAACGGTGTGGATTGGGATAGCGACTGAACAAGGAACGAAAACATTTCCGCTTACATTATCAGGGGGGCGTCAAGCCATTCGGATGCGTGCAGCGAAATACGGTTGTTATTATTTACTACAACTGCTACATTGATTTACGAACATTTATTCGTTTTTTTCTTGGCAAATAAACATAAAACATGTATAGTAATAAGTAGCAGTGACTGCTTTATTTTTCACAAGCAAAAGGAGGAGTTTTTTTGAACGACCGTCAAGCAGCTTTAGAACAAGCGTTAAAGCAAATTGAGAAACAATTTGGTAAAGGTTCCATTATGAAGCTAGGAGAGCAAACAGATCGTCAAATTTCGACTGTATCGAGTGGCTCTCTTGCACTTGATATTGCGCTCGGAGTAGGAGGATATCCGCGTGGACGTATTATTGAAATTTATGGTCCAGAATCCTCAGGAAAAACAACGGTTGCTCTTCACGCCATTGCTGAAGTACAAAAGCAAGGTGGTCAAGCAGCGTTTATTGATGCCGAACATGCCCTAGATCCTGTTTATGCTGAAAAGTTAGGTGTCAATATTGATGAATTGTTGCTTTCACAACCAGATACAGGGGAGCAAGCATTAGAAATTGCGGAAGCGCTTGTACGCAGTGGAGCAGTTGACATTATTGTTATCGACTCCGTTGCAGCGCTTGTTCCAAAAGCGGAAATTGAAGGAGAAATGGGCGATTCTCACGTTGGATTGCAGGCGCGACTCATGTCCCAAGCGTTACGTAAACTATCGGGCGCCATCAATAAATCTAAAACGATCGCTATCTTCATTAACCAAATAAGGGAAAAAGTAGGAGTTATGTTCGGAAACCCAGAGACAACTCCCGGTGGTCGCGCATTGAAGTTTTATGCATCTGTTCGTTTAGAAGTGCGTCGTGCTGAACAAATTAAGCAAGGTAACGACATGGTTGGAAATAAAACAAAAATTAAAGTCGTGAAAAACAAAGTGGCGCCACCGTTTAAAACAGCAGACGTAGATATTATGTATGGGGAAGGAATTTCAAAAGAAGGCGAAATTATTGATATGGGTGCTGAACTCGACATTATTCAAAAAAGCGGTGCTTGGTATTCATACAAAGATGAACGACTAGGACAAGGGCGCGAAAATGCCAAACAATTTTTAAAAGAAAACCCACACATCATGGAAGAAATTGCGCGTGAAATTCGCCAACATTATGGCATCACAGCAGGGGCATCGACGACATCCGTACGCGAAGATGATCTAGACTTTTTAGAATAATAAGAAAGATCGCCTTGCTTCAATAAAAAAGTGATTATGTGCATATATAGTTATGGAAAGGGTGCTCCGTTATTTCTGGAACACCCTCTTTTTTTGGAAAATAAAGCGATATGAAACCCTTTCCCACAATGACAAGCCTTGACAATATGGAAGGTCACCTTTAAAATGTACATGTATATTTGACAATTTTGAAGTGTATGTTGAATGATTGCAATGTACATGCCGACATTGATGAAGTAACGAATTTATAGCAAGAGGAGGTGAGGACAATGGGTGAAACGATCATCTCCGCTTTGCTTGCCCTAGTCGTCGGTGCAGTTGTTGGCTTTTTTGTTCGTAAATCCATTGCCGAGGCAAAAATTGGTGGTGCACAAGCAGCTGCCAAGCAAATGATCGAAGAAGCGAAACGAGAAGCAGACGCATTGAAAAAAGAGGCTCTCCTTGAAGCAAAGGATGAAATTCACAAACTTCGTGTGGAAGCAGAACGGGAAATTCGCGAACGAAGAAGCGAATTACAAAAACAGGAAAATCGCTTGTTGCAAAAGGAAGAGAATCTTGATCGAAAGGACGAATCTTTAAACAAACGAGAAGCGTTGCTTGAGAAAAAAGAGAATTCTCTCAATGAAAGACAACAGCATATTGAAGAGATGGAAAGCAAAGTGGAAGAACTCGTTCGAAAAGAACAAGTAGAACTTGAGCGCATTTCTAATTTAACGCGTGAAGAAGCACGGCAAATCATTTTAGACCGTGTAGAGAAAGAACTCTCTCATGAAATCGCGCTCATGGTCAAAGAAGCAGAGACGAAGGTGAAAGAAGAAGCTGATAAAAAAGCAAAAGAAATTTTGTCGCTTGCTATTCAACGCTGTGCTGCTGATCATGTAGCAGAAACGACTGTATCTGTTGTGAACTTGCCAAATGACGAAATGAAAGGTCGAATTATCGGACGTGAAGGACGAAACATTCGTACGTTAGAAACGTTAACAGGTATTGATCTCATCATTGATGACACGCCGGAAGCAGTCATTTTATCTGGTTTTGACCCGATCCGTCGTGAAACGGCCCGCATCGCGTTAGATAAGCTTGTTCAAGACGGGCGTATTCATCCGGCGCGAATTGAAGAAATGGTCGAAAAAGCGAGAAGAGAAGTGGATGAGCATATTCGTGAAGTCGGAGAACAAACAACGTTCGAAGTTGGTGTTCACGGATTGCACCCAGATTTAATTAAAATTTTAGGGCGATTAAAGTTCCGTACAAGCTACGGACAAAATGTCCTTAAACATTCGATGGAAGTCGCATACTTAGCTGGCTTAATGGCAGCTGAGTTAGGAGAGGATGAGATGCTTGCAAGACGAGCAGGTCTTCTTCATGACATCGGAAAAGCAGTTGACCATGAGGTCGAAGGAAGCCATGTTGAAATTGGTGTAGAGTTAGCAACTAAGTATAAAGAGCATCCGGTTGTCATTAACAGTATCGCTTCCCATCATGGTGATACGGAACCAACGTCTATTATCGCTGTTCTTGTAGCTGCTGCAGACGCGTTATCTGCTGCTCGTCCGGGAGCTCGAAGCGAGACGTTAGAAAACTATATTCGTCGCCTAGAGAAGCTTGAAGAAATCGCTGAGTCATATGAAGGTGTCGAAAAGTCATATGCCATTCAAGCAGGGCGTGAAATCCGTATTATGGTCAAGCCAGACCTAATTGATGACTTGGAAGCGCATCGTTTGGCACGTGATATTCGCAAGCGCATTGAAGAAGAACTTGACTATCCAGGTCATATTAAAGTTACTGTCATTCGTGAAACGCGGGCTGTGGAATATGCAAAATAAAAGCTACTCCTCATATGGGGTAGCTTTTTCGTATTGATAAACGCTTTATTTTGTGCGAAACTGAAAAATAGAGATCATGAGTATAGAAAGGGTAATACGATGAAAATATTATTTATCGGTGATGTTGTTGGACAGCCGGGGAGAAAGATGGTTGATGAATACGTCCCGAAACTAAAGGCGAAACATAAGCCACACGTGATTGTTGTTAACGGCGAAAATGCTGCTGGTGGGAAAGGGATGACTGAAAAAATATATCGCCGTTTTTTAGAGATGGGAGTACATGTGGTGACGCTTGGAAATCATTCGTGGGATAATCGTGAAGTTTTCGAATTTATTGATCAAGCGAAAGTACTTGTTCGTCCGGCAAATTTTCCAACAGGTACACCTGGAAAAGGGATTGTGTTTATTCAAGTAGAAGGATATGAAGTCGCAGTGATTAATTTACAAGGAAGAACGTTTTTGCCAGCGATTGATTGCCCATTTAAAAAAGCAGATGAATTAGTAGAAACGGCGCTCGCGCGAACTCCTGTCATTCTTGTTGATTTTCATGCGGAAGCAACGAGCGAGAAACAAGCGATGGGATGGTATTTAGATGGGCGAGTAAGCGCTGTTGTTGGTACGCATACACATGTCCAAACGGCTGACTCACGCATTTTGCCAAACGGAACAGGTTATATTACCGATGTCGGTATGACGGGTCCTTATGATGGAATTTTAGGGGTGGATCGTGAGGCGGTATTACGCAAATTTTTAACGGGTTTACCGGTTCGTTTTGAAGTGACAGCAGGTCGCGCGCAGTTGAATGCTGTGCTCATTGAGGTAGATGAAAAAAGTGGAAAAACGAAATCGATTCAACGGATTATGATCAATGACGACCACCCGTATTTTGACTAGTTCCTCTTTTAAGATTTTTCAGAAAAAATATATATGGTAGCAGGAATACAAGCAAATAGCAACGAATATATAATGAACAGTACAACTTTTTTACAAGCAATTGTTAGAAACGAGGAGGAGCTAGAAATGGAAATATTAAAAGTTTCAGCAAAGTCTAATCCTAATTCCGTAGCTGGTGCACTTGCAGGCGTGTTGAGAGAACGCGGTGCAGCTGAAATTCAAGCAATTGGCGCAGGTGCATTAAATCAAGCCGTTAAGGCAGTAGCGATCGCGCGAGGATTTGTAGCACCGAGTGGAGTTGATCTTATTTGTATTCCTGCATTTACGGACATTCAAATTGACGGGGAAGAGCGGACAGCAATTAAGCTTATTGTGGAGCCGCGTTAATACACATAAACCTGTTTGCTACACAAGCAAACAGGTTATTTTTGTGGAGGGATGATTGTGCGTATATTTGATGCTCATTGTGATGTGTTATATCAAATATTTTGTGATCAAGATTTATCATTCGAACAAAGCCCATCATTACATGTAACATATGATGGACTAAAGCAGGCTGGTGTAACTGTACAGGGGTTTGCGATTTATATCCCGAAACATGTAAGACCTGAGTCGCGTTTTTTTGTAGCTTTAGAGATGATTGATTATTTTTATGAGAAGGTTGTATCACAGCCGAATATGAAAGTTGTTCGTTCAAAAAAAGAAATTGATCAGTTGCAGCCGAATGAAATTGGGGCGATGCTCACATTAGAAGGGTGTGAGGCCATTGGGGAAAGTTTAACGCAGTTGCGCACACTTCTTCGACTCGGTGTTCGTTCTGTCGGTTTAACGTGGAATGATGCGAATATGGTAGCGGATGGGGCACTCGAGCAACGAGGGGGAGGGTTAACGAAATTTGGGAAAGAAGTTGTTCGTTTATTGAACGAACAACAATGTTGGACAGATGTGTCACATTTAAGTGAACGAGCGTTTTGGGATGTCATTGAATTAGCTCATTATCCGATTGCTTCACATTCAAATGCGTATACTCTTTGCCCGCATCCGCGCAATTTGCGTGATGATCAAATTCAAGCCCTTATTAAGAAAAACGGAGTCATTGGTGTGACGTTTGTTCCACAGTTTTTACGTCATGACACCCAAACGACGACGGTAACAGATGTATTGCGTCATATCGACCATATTTGTTCATTAGGCGGGGAAAATCACATCGGTTTTGGTTCTGATTTTGATGGCATTTTTGAAACAGTCGATCAATTGGCGAAGGTTTCTCATTACACTTATTTCATTGATGAGCTGCTAAAACATTTTAAAGAAGAGCAAGTGAGAAAATTTTTGTTTTGCAATTTTTATGAGCGAATTCCTCAATAAAAAATCGGAAGAAAAATTCACATTTTTGTAACAAATATGTTGCAATTTTTTTGCGATAGGGCTAGAATGAAAGCGTTTAGTATATGAAATTTTTCAAAAAATTTATTAAGCGAAATGGTAGAGCTTTTTTTGGAAAAGTGCTACACTTATAATCGTACAATGTTACGTCACAATTGATGGAACTTTAAAGGGGTGTAAGACATGATTAGTCAACTTTCATGGAAAGTTGGAGGACAACAAGGGGAAGGTATTGAAAGTACGGGAGAGATATTCTCCATTGCGCTCAACCGACTAGGCTACTATTTATACGGTTATCGCCACTTTTCATCTCGAATTAAAGGTGGTCACACGAACAATAAAATTCGTGTTAGCACAACACAAGTTCGTTCGATTGCCGATGATCTTGATATATTAGTAGCTTTTGACCAAGAGACGATTGATTTTAACTTTCACGAGTTGCGTCAAGGTGGGATCGTCATTGCAGACGCGAAGTTTAATCCGACGATTCCAGATGAGTCAAAAGCTACGTTGTATGCGGTTCCATTTACAGATATTGCAACAGAATTAGGAACAGCGTTAATGAAAAACATGGTTGCAGTCGGAGCTTCTAGCGCAGTACTCGGTCTCGACATTAGCGTATATGAAGGGGTCGTTCAGGAGATTTTCGGTCGCAAAGGTGAACAAGTCGTTGCTAAAAACATGGAAGCGATCAGAGCGGGCGCTCAGTTTATGCGAGAACAACTTGGTGACAACATTCAATTAATGCAACTTGATAAAGCAGATGGCAAAAAGAGAATGTTTATGATTGGGAACGACGCGATTGCGCTCGGCGCACTTGCTGGTGGTGCTCGTTTTATGGCAGCTTACCCAATTACGCCAGCATCTGAAATTATGGAATACTTAATTAAAAAGCTTCCACAGTTCGGTGGCACGGTCATTCAAACAGAAGATGAAATCGCAGCTTGTACGATGGCTATTGGCGCAAACTATGCGGGTGTACGTACGTTGACAGCCTCAGCTGGACCTGGTCTTTCGCTTATGATGGAAGCGATCGGATTAGCTGGAATTACAGAAACACCAATTGTCATTGTTGATACGCAACGCGGTGGTCCAAGCACAGGTCTTCCAACGAAACAAGAGCAGTCAGATTTAATGGCAATGATTTACGGTACACATGGAGAGATTCCGAAAGTAGTCATCGCCCCAAGTACTGTACAAGAAGCGTTTTACGATATGGTCGAAGCGTTTAATATTGCAGAAGAGTATCAATGCCCAGTCATCGTTTTAACAGACTTACAACTTTCGTTAGGAAAGCAAACGGTAGAACCGCTAGAATACGACAAAATTGAAATTCGTCGCGGCAAGCTTGTCACAGGAGAACTGCCTGAAATTCCAGACAAAGGTTGTTTTAAACGATATGAAGTGACAGAAGACGGCGTGTCACCACGTGTGTTGCCTGGAATGAAAAACGGTATTCACCATGTGACAGGTGTTGAGCACGATGAAACAGGTCGTCCTTCTGAAGTAGCAGCGAACCGTATTGCACAAATGGATAAGCGTTTACGCAAACTAAAACATATTCAATTCCCGACACCAGTTCATACACATGTGAAGCATGAAGAAGCAGATTTATTAATCGTTGGGTTTAACTCCACTCGTGGAGCAATTGAAGAGGCGATGGAACGTTTAGAGCGCGATGGTATCAAAGTGAACCATGCACACGTTCGTCTTATTCATCCGTTCCCAACTGAAGAAATGTTGCCGCTTGTGCAATCAGCGAAAAAAGTTGTTGTTGTTGAAAATAACGCAACAGGACAACTTGCCAACATTTTAAAAATGAGCGTTGGACATGCTGAGAAAGTATTTAACGTGTTGAAGTATGATGGCAACCCGTTTTTACCGCACGAAGTTTATACAAAATGCAAGGAGTTGTTTTAAACATGGCGACATTTAAAGATTTCCGAAATAACATTAAACCGAACTGGTGTCCAGGTTGTGGTGACTTCTCTGTGCAAGCAGCCATTCAACGCGCAGCTGCCAACGTTGGACTTGAACCACATGAACTTGTTGTTGTATCTGGAATTGGTTGTTCTGGGCGTATTTCTGGTTACATTAATTCATACGGCTTCCACGGCGTGCACGGTCGAGCGCTTCCAATCGCTCAAGGGGTGAAAATGGCCAATCGTGACTTGACTGTCATTGCTGCTGGTGGTGACGGTGATGGATTTGCGATCGGAATGGGTCATACGATTCATGCGATCCGTCGTAATATCGACATTACGTACATCGTCATGGACAACCAAATCTACGGTTTAACAAAAGGTCAAACATCACCGCGTAGTGAAGTGGGCTTTAAAACGAAAAGTACGCCACAAGGGTCAGTTGAACCGGCGTTGTCGATTATGGAAATGGCGTTAACTGCAGGAGCAACGTTCGTCGCTCAAAGCTTTTCTAGCGACTTAAAAGAATTGACGCAATTGATTGAAGAAGGCATGAAGCATAAAGGGTTCTCGCTCATTAACGTATTTAGCCCTTGCGTCACGTACAATAAAGTGAACACATACGATTGGTTTAAAGACAATTTAACGAGTTTAAGTTCTATTGAAGGGTATGATCCATCTAATCGCGAAATGGCGATGCAGACGTTAATGAAACATAAAGGGCTTGTTACAGGGCTTATTTATCAAAATAAAGAGCGTAAATCATATCAAGACCTCGTGCCAGGTTATAGCGAAAAACCGCTGACAGAAGCGGATTTAACAATTAGTAAAGAAAAATTTGATCAACTTGTGGCAGAATTTATGTAAGAAAGAAAATAGGGTGGTAGAGGCCACCCTCTTTTTTATGGAAAAACATTGTTTAAAAGTCCGGAAAATAATATACTATGTTAGTGTGCACGTACGAAAAAAGAAAGGAGAATAACGATGAACGAAAAGCAACGTTTACAGTACACAGCACAAATTGAAGCCGATCATCCAACGGACAAAAAATCCGCTTTGGATGACAATTTACAACGTCTAAAGCAAAAAACAAGTCAAGACTATGAAAAATATTTTTCAACTGTATTTGTGCCACCATCTTTGAAAGAAGCAAAAAAACGCGGGAAAGAGGAAGTGAAATATCATAAAGATTTTTCTATTCCAGAAGAATTTCGTGGCATGGGGAACGGTCGTAAATTTTACATTCGTACGTACGGCTGTCAAATGAACGAGCATGACACAGAAGTGATGGCTGGAATTTTTATGGCGCTCGGTTATGAACCAACGGATCGTCCAGAAGATGCCAACGTCATTTTATTAAATACGTGTGCCATTCGTGAAAATGCGGAGAACAAAGTATTTGGAGAAATTGGTCACTTAAAGCCATTGAAACAAAATAACCCTGATTTATTGCTTGGTGTATGTGGCTGTATGTCGCAAGAGGAATCAGTCGTCAATAAAATTTTAAAACAATTCCAATACGTCGATATGATTTTCGGTACGCACAATATTCATCGCCTTCCGCATATTTTGAAAGAAGCGTACATGTCGAAAGAAATGGTTGTTGAAGTATGGTCAAAAGAAGGCGACGTCATCGAAAACTTACCAAAAGTGCGAAAAGGAAACATTAAAGCGTGGGTCAATATTATGTACGGTTGTGATAAATTTTGTACGTACTGTATTGTTCCGTATACGCGCGGAAAAGAACGGAGCCGTCGTCCAGAAGATATTATCCAAGAAGTGCGGCATTTAGCAGCACAAGGATATAAAGAAATTACGTTACTAGGGCAAAACGTGAATGCGTATGGAAAAGACTTTACGGATATGAAATATGGTCTTGGCGATTTAATGGATGAGTTACGTAAAATTGATATTCCACGTATTCGTTTCACAACAAGCCATCCGCGTGATTTTGATGACCGTTTAATCGAAGTGTTGGCTAAAGGTGGAAATTTAGTCGAGCATATTCATTTGCCGGTTCAATCGGGAAGTAGTGAAGTATTAAAAATGATGGCGCGCAAATATACACGCGAACGATATTTAGAGCTTGTCCGCAAAATTAAAGAAGCAATTCCTGGTGTAGCGCTCACAACAGACATCATCGTCGGGTTCCCGAATGAAACGGATGAACAATTTGAAGAAACGTTGTCGCTATATCGGGAGGTTGAATTTGATTCTGCATTTACGTTCATTTACTCGCCACGGGAAGGAACGCCAGCAGCAAAAATGGTCGACAACGTACCGATGGAAGTGAAAAAAGAACGTTTACAACGATTAAATGCATTAGTGAACGAAATTTCTGCGAAAAAGATGAAGGAATATGAGGGACAGGTTGTCGAAGTATTAGTAGAAGGGGAAAGTAAAAACAACCCGAATGTTCTCGCTGGATATACACGTAAAAACAAACTCGTCAACTTCATCGGGCCAAAGTCAGCAATTGGTCAACTTGTAAAAGTACGAATTACCGAAGCGAAAACGTGGACGTTAAACGGAGAAATGGTAGAAGAAGCGATTGAGGTGAAATAACGTGGCGAAATATACGAAAGATGACATTGTACAAAAAGCAAAAGAATTAGCTAAAATGATTGCTGAAACAGAAGAAGTAGAGATTTTTAAACAAGCAGAAGCGAAAATTCATGAAAATGAAAAAGTGCGCACGATGATTGCTAAAATTAAATCATTACAAAAACAAGCTGTAAATTTGCAACATTACGGTAAAATTGAAGCATTAAAAAAAGTAGAAGCGGAAATTGATGACATTTACGAACAGCTCTCAGAAATCCCGATTGTAGAACAATTTAAACAATCGCAAGTAGAAATTAACGATTTATTGCAACTTGTTGCTTCCACTATTTCAAAGACAGTAACAGATGAAATTATTACATCGACGGGCGGAGATGTATTACGAGGAGAAACAGGCGCTCAAGTGAAACATAGCCATTGTGGCCATTGTCATTAAAGAGTCCATTTTATATGGGCTCTTTTCTATGTTTTTTGTACATATTTCGAATGAGTTGCATACAATGAACTATACGGAATGATTGTTTTTTTTGTACACTTTTATGTTTTTAGTGCATAGGATAAAATGAACAATGCATTTTTGAGGAGGGTTTGCTTCATGTCCCAATACAGAGAAATTATTACAAAGGCCGTTGTAGGAAAAGGTCGAAAGTTTACGCAATCGACACATACAGTTTCCGCTCAACATCGCCCAACGAGCGTGCTTGGTTGCTGGATTATTAATCATCGGTACGAGGCAAAAAAGGTAGATCGCCATGTTGAAATTCATGGCAAGTATGATGTGAACGTTTGGTATTCGTACAACGATAATACAAAAACGGAAGTGCTTACAGAGACGGTATCGTACACCGATGTGATTCCGTTAAAGTATCGTAACGAAGAACTCATTAGTGAAGAACAAGAAGTGATCGCGCGCGTTGTTCAACAACCAAATTGTTTAGAATGTACGATTGCTCCAAACGGAAATAAAGTAACTGTTGAAGTAGAGCGAGAGTTTGTTGCAGAAGTCATCGGGGAAACAAAAGTACGTATTGCAGTCGTCGATACATCATCAGACGAAATAGATGAAGATATTGAGGCGGAATTAGAGAAGTTAGATGAAGAGCTTCTTCAAGAAGAAAGTAATAAAAACTAGGAAGTTTGTTCTTCCTAGTTTTTATTTTTGTTATAATAATTGAAGTCAATATTTCGAACGTTGGAGGAAAGATCATGGCTTATACACCGATGATTCAGCAATATTTAGCGATTAAGTCACAATATAAAGATGCTTTTCTGTTTTTTCGCCTCGGTGATTTTTACGAAATGTTTTTTGAAGATGCAATTAAAGCGTCTCAAGAGTTAGAAATTACTCTGACAAGTCGTGACGGTGGAGGCGAAGAGCGCGTACCGATGTGCGGGGTGCCTTATCATTCAGCTACTATGTACATCGAACGTTTGATTGAGAAAGGCTATAAAGTTGCGATTTGCGAACAAGTCGAAGATCCAAAAACAGCGAAAGGGGTAGTGCGCCGAGAAGTCGTACAACTCATTACACCTGGAACGGTCATGGAAGGGAAACAACTTGAAGAGAAAGCAAATAACTATTTAGCCTCATTGACGTCATTTGAAGACGGTACGTACGGACTCGCGTATACAGATTTAACGACCGGGGAAAGTCGCATCACGCTTCTTCATTCGTTTGAAGATGTGTTCAATGAAATTTATTCCATTGGCACAAAAGAAATTGTTGTTGCGACGACGTCTACAGAGCAATGGAAATCCCTACAAGAACGATATGCTCTTACGATTTCATGTGAAGATGAAACAATGATTCCACCTGTGTGTGAATCCGTTGTTTCTCATTTGAAACAAGAGAAATTACTTGTGACGTTTGGAAGATTATTAAATTATTTAATAAAAACACAAAAGCGGAGTTTAGCTCATTTACAGCGAGTAGAATTGTATGAAGTCGATGCATATATGAAAATGGATGTATATTCCAAACGAAATTTAGAGTTAACGGAAACGATGCGCACAAAAGGTAAAATGGGTTCGCTTTTTTGGCTTCTTGATGAAACAATGACAGCAATGGGTGGTCGCCTGCTTAAGCAATGGATTGATCGCCCGCTATTAGACCGTCAAAGCATTGAACATCGGTTACATCTTGTTGAACAGTTACTAGTGCACTATTTCGAGCGACAAGAATTACGCGAATATTTGCGCGGTGTATATGATTTAGAGAGACTCGCTGGGCGTGTGGCATTTGGAAATGTTAATGCGCGTGATTTAATTCAATTGAAAAAGTCGTTAAAACAAGTGCCGTTGATTGCTACGCTTCTTATGCAAATTGATGACGAAAACGTTCAATTATTTGCGCAACATTTGGATGCATGTGAAGAACTTGTCCAATTGTTAGAAGTAGCGATTGAAGAAAATCCACCGCTTTCTGTGAAGGAGGGTGGAATCATTAAAGATGGTTACAACGAAACGTTAGATCGATTTCGGGATGCTAGTCGAAACGGAAAAACATGGATTGCGCAGTTAGAAGCGAAAGAGCGTGAATTAACAGGAATTAAATCGTTAAAGATTGGTTACAATCGAGTGTTTGGATACTATATCGAAGTAACAAAAGCCAACTTGCATTTGTTGCCAGAAGGACGGTATGAGCGGAAACAAACATTAGCTAATGCTGAACGTTTTGTGACAAAAGAGTTGAAAGAAAAAGAGGCACTTATTTTAGAAGCAGAAGAAAAAAGCATAGAATTAGAATATGAATTGTTTGTTTCTATACGTGAACAGGTAAAACAATATATTATTCGTTTACAAAAATTAGCAAAAAACATAAGCCAATTAGATGTTTTACAATGTTTTGCAACGGTTAGCGAAAAATATAACTACTCTAAACCGCAGTTTTCCGATGATCGCCGTCTTGTTATTCAACAAGGGCGCCATCCTGTCATTGAAAAAGTATTAGGATCAAATATTTATGTTCCAAACGATTGTTATATGAATGCTGAACGGGAAATATTGCTTATTACAGGACCGAATATGTCTGGAAAAAGCACATACATGCGTCAAATTGCATTAACAGCTATTGTGGCGCAAATCGGATGTTTTGTTCCAGCAGAAGAAGCGGTATTGCCGATTTTTGATCAGGTGTTTACGAGAATCGGAGCGGCTGACGATTTAGTTGCGGGTCAAAGTACATTTATGGTGGAGATGTTAGAAGCACGTCATGCGATCGTTCACGCGACACAAAATAGCCTTATTTTATTTGATGAAATTGGTCGTGGAACATCCACATATGACGGTATGGCGCTCGCCCAAGCCATGATTGAATACATTCACGACCGAATTGGCGCGAAAACGTTATTTAGTACGCACTATCATGAATTAACGGCACTCGAACAACGATTGCCACGCTTAAAAAACGTTCATGTGAGTGCAATTGAAGAAAATGGTGAAGTCATCTTTTTGCATAAAATGAAAGAGGGTCCAGCGGATAAAAGTTACGGCATTCATGTAGCTCAATTAGCTAAGTTGCCGTTAGATTTGATTCGACGGGCTGAACAAATTTTACTTGAATTTGAATCAAATTCGACACCGATCATAAAAGAGAAGAAAGAGAAGTTTGAGCAATTAAGCATGTTTGAAGAGCAACATGACAAAGTGCGTTCGGATATATCGAAAAAAGAAAAAGAAGTGATTAAGCGTATTCAGGCACTCGATTTACTTGATATGACACCGCTTGAAGCGATGAATAAATTATATGAAATTCAAAAGCTAATAAAATGAAAGGAGGGAAAACGTGGGGAAAATTCGCAAGCTTGATGATGCGTTAGCGAATAAAATTGCGGCAGGGGAAGTTGTGGAGCGCCCGGCTTCTGTCGTAAAGGAACTTGTTGAAAATGCGATTGATGCTCATAGCACCATCATTGAAGTCGAGTTAGAAGAAGCGGGATTGGCGAAAATTCGCGTCGTTGACAACGGGGATGGATTAGAAGAGGAAGACTGTTTTTTAGCGTTCGAACGACATGCAACAAGTAAAATTAAGGATGAGTCCGATTTGTTCCGAATCCGTACGCTCGGTTTTAGAGGAGAGGCATTACCGAGTATTGCTTCGGTCTCACATTTAGAATTAAAGTCAAGCACAGGTGAGGGGCCAGGGACGTTGATCGTCTTAAAAGGTGGAGAGCTTGTGCAACATGGTCGGACGAGCAGTCGAAAAGGAACGGATATCACGGTTTCTCATTTATTTTTCAATACGCCAGCTCGTTTAAAATATATGAAAACAATTCATACGGAGCTGGGTCATATTGTTGATGTGATGAATCGTTTAGCACTTGCTCATCCACATATTTCGTTTCGATTAACACATAACGGGAAGCAGCTGTTTTATACGAACGGAAATGGGGATGTGCGGCAAGTGTCAGCTGCAATTTACGGATTTGATGTTGCGAAAAAAATGGTTGCAATTTATGCAGAAACGCTTGATTTTACGATTGACGGCTACGTTGCTTTACCTGAAGTGACGCGCGCTTCTCGGAACTACATGACAACGATTGTAAATGGAAGATATATTAAAAACTATTCGTTATATAAAGCGATTGAAGAAGGGTATCATACGCTTCTTCCAATTGGACGGCATCCGATTGCATTTTTAAATATTGTTATGGATCCGCTTCTTGTAGATGTGAACGTTCATCCAGCCAAGTTGGAGGTGCGTTTTAGTAAAGAATCCGAGTTAAACGAGCTTGTCGAGCAAACGATTCGCCAAGCGTTTCAAAAAAAGACGTTAATTCCTGAGATAACTGTACCTCAAGTAGAAAAACCGAAGACAGAGCAACAGACGTTTTCTTTTGAACATATTGTGAAGGAATCGAACATTTTTCCAACGCGAACGATTTCATCTTGTGAGCCAGAAAAAAAAGCAGACCAACAAATCGTATTAGAGAAAAGCGGAGAACATGCTAGCGGTGTGGATACGGAGTCGCCTAATGTGGAGAGCCTAGAGGAAATAGATCAAGAACGCATTCCACCGCTATATCCGATTGGACAAATGCACGGAACGTATATTTTAGCCCAAAATGAAAATGGATTGTACATCATTGATCAACATGCTGCACAAGAGCGAATTAAATATGAATATTTTCGCGAAAAATTAGCAATGGTCACAAATGAGTTACAACCGTTGCTTATCCCACTGACGTTTACTTATTCATCAAGTGAATATTTGCTTATTGACAGTCATCGCGATCAATTAGCTGCGTGTGGTGTATTTTTAGAGCCATTTGGCCATAACAGTTTTATTGTTCGTTCTCATCCTCAATGGTTTCCAAAAGGGGAAGAAGCAACAATTATTGAGGAAATGATTAAGCAAGTGTTAGTGATGAAAAAAGTAGACATTAAGCAACTCCGAGAAAAAGCAGCGATTATGATGAGTTGTAAACAATCCATCAAGGCAAATCAATTTTTGCGCAACGATGAAATATTTGCGTTGCTTGAATCGTTGCGGAAAACGAGCGATCCGTTTACATGCCCGCACGGTCGGCCTATTATTGTTCATTTTTCTACTTATGAGCTAGAAAAAATGTTTAAACGCGTCATGTAGAAAGCGAATATGTTTCGTCCGCTTGCGAATGAAATTTTTCAAAATGAGATGATAAAATGCACAAGGTTTGTCTATAATAAATAAATGTGAATTAGCGTGGAAAGTAGTGGTATTTTATGGGAGAGAAAGTCGTTGTGTTAATTGGTCCAACGGCTGTAGGGAAAACAAAAATGAGCATAGAGTTGGCCAAGCGTTTACATGGAGAAATTATTAATGGAGACTCGATGCAAGTATATAAAGGATTAGATATTGGAACCGCTAAAATTCGTCAAGAAGAAATGGATGGTATTCCCCACCATTTACTAGATATAAAAGAGCCGCATGAATCTTTTTCTGTTGCAGAGTTTCAGACGCTTGCTCGTTCGCTCATTACAGATATAACAAAACGCGGAAAGCTTCCGATCATCGTTGGTGGTACAGGGCTATATATTCAATCTGTGATTTACGATTATCAATTTTCAGATGCACCTTCAAACAACTTGTATCGTCAGTCGCTCGAGCGATATTCGCCTGATAAGCTGTATGAACAACTGAAACGTATAGATCCTTTAAGTGCAGAACGTATCCATCCGAACAATGTTCGCCGTGTCATACGTGCGTTAGAAATTTACCATTGCACAGGGAAAACAATGACAGAATGGCTAAAAGAACAAAAACGGCAACTTGTTTACAACGTTGCGCTCATTGGATTGACGATGGAACGGGAAAAACTATATGAACGTATTCATCGGCGAGTTGATGAAATGATTGCTCAAGGATTGATTGAAGAAGTGAAGCGATTGTATGATCAAGGTTTACACGACTGTCAAGCCATTCAAGCGATCGGTTATAAAGAGCTATATGCACACTTAGATGGAAAAATTACGCTTGAAGAAGCGATCGAACAGTTGAAACAAAACTCTCGTCGTTATGCGAAACGTCAGTTTACATGGTTTCGTAATCAAATGCCTGTTCAATGGTTTGACATGACGGATGACACAATGTTTGAGATGCGAGTCAATGAAATTTTGCATTACATAGAAGGAAAGTTTCACTTTCAAGCGAATATATAGACGTAATGTAGAGAGAAAAAGAGGAGGACGAAGTAATGAAAAACACAATAAACATTCAAGATCAGTTTTTAAACCAATTGCGGAAGGAAGAAACGACGGTTACTGTATTTTTACTCAATGGATTCCAATTGCGTGGTTTAGTAAAAGGATTTGACAATTTTACAGTGTTATTAGAAGTAGATGGAAGACAACAATTAATTTATAAACATGCGATTTCTACATTTGCACCTCAAAAAAATGTGAAAATTGAAATGGAGTAAGCCAAATCGCTCACCATATCGGTGGGCGATTTTTTTCGTTAGGCATTTGTCACGAAATGGGCGACAACAGCGTATATTGATAAAAGAAGCAACGATGAAGGAGAGGTGACGTCGCCTTGTCAGAGTTGACGATGAAGCAAACGAAAAGTCAAATTAATATCGTGCTTAACGCGAAAAATGTCAATTACTTGCCGAAAGAAGAAGCGGTTAATCGAATTGATTATCATCAACATGCGGTGCTGAAAGAGATTCAAAAAGAGCTAGATGAATTAGTCGGGTTAAATGAAGTGAAAAAATTAATTAAGGAAATTTACGCATGGTTATATATTAATAAAGCACGTCAAGCCAATGGATTGAAAGGGAATAAACAATCGCTCCATATGATTTTTAAAGGAAATCCTGGGACAGGGAAAACAACAGTGGCCCGTATTCTTGGAAAGTTATTTTTAGAAATGAATGTCCTATCTAAAGGACACTTTATTGAAGCAGAACGTGCAGACTTAGTTGGGGAATATATTGGACATACGGCGAATAAAACGCGCGATTTAATAAAAAAAGCGCGAGGTGGGATTTTATTTATTGACGAAGCGTATTCACTTGCACGCGGAGGAGAGAAAGATTTTGGAAAAGAAGCAATTGATACGTTAGTAAAAGGAATTGAAGATTTTTCGGATGATTTAGTCGTTATTTTAGCGGGATATCCAGCTGAAATGGATTATTTTTTGTCGTTAAATCCAGGATTACCTTCCCGCTTTCCATTGATGCTCGAATTTCCTGATTACACAACGGAAGAGCTTGTACAAATTGCAAAACAAATGCTCCATATAAGAGAATACGAGCTTACTTCTGAAGCCGAGCGAAAGTTGCGCGAACATATTGAACAACTACTAGCTGGGGGATATCAAAGAAAATTTAGTAACGGTCGCTACATTCGAAATTTGATTGAAAAAGCAATTCGGAAACAAGCAGTGCGCCTGTTGCATGAAGGGCGCTATGACAAAAAAGAATTGATGATCATACGAGAGAGGGATTTAGTTGTTGAATAAATCGGGAAGGGAAACCTTCCTTATTTTTTATGTAAGAAAGAAGGGTTTCTTTTTTATTTTGTAGAATATAATCTGAAAATAAAAAATATTACTTATATTAATATAAAAAGTGAGGAGGGATTATTTTGTATATTACAATTGGAGAACTATTTTCACAGTCTGTAAGGAAATTCCCAAAAAAAGAGGCGCTTGTTGATGTTCGTACAGGGCTTCGTTATACGTACGAAGCATGGGAAAAAGAAGTGGACCAACTTGCAAACGCTTTCTTAGAAGCAGGAGTCCGAAAAGGAGATCGCGTATCGACTGTGTTATTTAATACGGCAGAACTGGCGGCTGCTTTTTTTGCGTGCGCGAAAATCGGGGCTGTCTTCAACCCAATCAACTTTCGTTTACGCTCGCAAGAAATCGCTTACATTTTAGCTGATGCCACTCCAAAAATCGTGCTATTTGAACAAGCCGTTGAACCACAAATCACAGCCATCCATCATGAATTTCCACACATTTCTTTTTGGGTCATTGATGGGCAAGCACCAGCGTATGCAGTTTCCTATCATGAACAAATCCAACGCGCAAGTAGCGAGCTTCCAGCAATCGACGTTTCCGAAAATGATTTGTATGCGATTATGTATACAAGCGGAACGACAGGGCGGCCAAAAGGAGTGATGCATCGGCATCGCGACATAATTGAACAAAGCTTGATTTGCAATTCTGTTATGCGCATTCGCGAAACAGAGCGGGGACTTGTCACCGCACCGATGTTTCATTGCGCAGAATTGCATTGCTGTTTCCTTCCGCGTGTTCACGCTGGCGCAACGAACGTCATCGTCCACCATTTTGACCCGAAACAAGTGTTAAGCGTCATCGAGCAAGAGCGAATTACTATATTATTTGCTGCACCGACGATGTGGAATATGCTGTTGCAAGAAAAATTGTCCGATTATGATTTATCGTCGCTTCGCATCGGATTATACGGAGCTGCTCCGATGGCACCCGTGCTTGTAAAAGAATGCAAAGAGCGGTTAGGCATTGACTTAATTCAAGCGTACGGCATGACGGAAATGGGACCAGCGGTGACTTTCTTATACGAAGATGAGCAATTAACGAAAGCGGGATCTGCCGGGCGCGCGTGCTTAAACCATGAAATTCGCATCGTCAAACCGCGCGAAGATGGACCGTCTGACCCGGATGATATCTTGCCGCCAGGACAAGTCGGCGAAATTATTGTCAAAGGCCCGTGCATGATGGTTGGCTACTACAACCGTGAAGATGCGACGGAAAAAGCGATGTATAAAGGCTGGTATCATTCCGGCGATTTAGGCTATATGGATGAAGAAGGGTATTTATACGTTGCCGATCGCGTCGATGACATGATTATTAGCGGCGGCGAAAACGTCTATCCGCGCGAAGTAGAAGACGTGCTTTATGAACATGAAGGCGTGCTTGATGTCGCTGTACTTGGCGAACCGGATGCGCTATGGGGAGAAAAAGTCGTTGCATTTGTTGTGAAAAAAGACGAATCGCTTAGCGCCGAACAGTTAGAGGCGTTTTGCAAACAAAGCGACAAACTCGCGCCATACAAACGACCGCGCGCCTATTATTTCATTGATGCACTGCCACGCAATGCGAGCGGAAAAATTCAAAAGTTTTTATTGCGCGAGCAAATGAAAAAAATGGCGCAATCATAAGGTGGTGACAGCATGGCAACATATTTACAGGAAGAACATCATATATTTCGCGAAGCGTTCCGCAAATTTTTACAAAAAGAAGCGTGTCCGTTTTATACCGAATGGGAAAAACAAGGAATCATCCCGCGGGAGTTTTGGAGGAAAATGGGGGAGAACGGGTTTCTTTGCCCTTGGGTAGACGAAACATACGGTGGATTTGGTGCCGACTTTGGCTATTCAGTCGTCATTAATGAAGAGTTAGAAAAAGTAGGGTCAAGCCTTGTCGGCATCGGCTTGCATAACGATATCGTCGTTCCGTACATTGCGTCGTACGGAACGGACGAGCAAAAGAAAAAATGGTTGCCAAAATGTGTGTCTGGCGAAATCGTCACCGCCATTGCGATGACCGAACCGGGGGCAGGTTCTGATTTAGCAAGTATCAAAACAACGGCGGTGAAACAAGGCGACCATTACATTGTTAACGGGCAAAAAACGTTTATTACAAACGGTATTCATGCTGATTTAGTTATCGTCGTTTGCAAAACGAACCCGCAGGCAAACCCGCCGCATAAAGGCATGAGTCTCCTTGTCGTCGAACGAGAAACACCGGGATTTACACGCGGCCTGAAACTAGAAAAAGTCGGCTTACATGCTCAAGATACAGCGGAGTTATTTTTTAGCGACGCGAAAGTTCCGGGAGAAAACTTGCTCGGCGAAGAAGGAAAAGGTTTTTATTATTTAATGGAAAAATTACAACAAGAGCGGCTTATCGTCGCCATCGCTGCGCAAACAGCGGCAGAAGTGATGTTTGACTTAACGAAACGATATGTGAAAGAGCGTACGGCGTTTGGAAAAACGATTAGCCAATTTCAAACCGTTCAATTCCGGCTCGCGGAAATGGCGACGGAAATTGCATTAGGGCGCGCGTTTCTTGATGATGTTATCGAACAACATATCGCGGGGAAAGACGTCGTGGCCAACGTATCGATGGCAAAATGGTGGATTACGGAAATGGCAAAGCGTGTCGCTTCGGAAGGAATGCAGCTTCATGGAGGCTATGGCTATATGGAAGAATACGAAATGGCTAGACGTTATCGCGACATTCCGGTTAGCGCTATTTATGCAGGCACGAATGAAGTAATGAAAATGATCATCGCGAAACATCTCGGGCTTTAGGGGGGATTTTATTGCTGGACGGAATCAAAGTGATTGATTTTTCCCACTATCTCCCCGATCCGTTTGCTAGCCTTCGCTTAACGGATTTAGGCGCGGAAGTAATCAAAATCGAGCCAAAAACAGGCGATCGGATGCGAGGGCTAGCCGACGACTGCTTGTTTGACGCGAACAATAAAAATAAAAAAAGCATAGCGTTAAATTTGAAAAATGCAACAGATGTTCAAACGGCGCAACAGCTCATCCGCCAAGCGGACGTCGTTATCGAAAGTTTTCGCCCCGGTGTCATGAAAAAGCTTGGGCTCGGCTATGAAGATGTATCCATCATGAATCCATCGCTCGTATATTGTTCGATTAGTGGCTACGGTCAACATAGCCGGTATGCATCGTTTGGAAGCCATGACTTAAACTACATGGCGCTTTCAGGCGTTTTAGCCCAGCTGAAAGCGGACGGTCGTCCCATTCATCCGACGATCACGTTTGCCGATCTCATTGGGAGCATGCATGTAGTTGAACAAATTACCGCTGCGTTGTATGCGCGCGAACGGACGGGAAAAGGACGCAAAGACGCGTTTCGCGACGGGTGGCTCTATACAGGCGATGTTGTGACAGTAGATGAAGAAGGGTTTATTAAAATCGTCGACCGGACAAAAGATGTCATTAAAAGCGGCGGGGAATGGATTTCGTCTGTCGACTTAGAAAATGCCTTGATGGCGCATGAAGCGGTGTTTGAAGCGGCGGTTGTTGCCGTGCCGCATCCACAATGGCAAGAGCGCCCGATCGCATGCGTCGTAGTAAAAGAAGGAAAACATGTGACAAAGGAGGAACTATACGACTTTTTACGTCCGCAATTTGCAAAATGGTGGCTGCCAGATGACATCGTCTTTATGAGCGAAATTCCGAAAACGAGTGTCGGAAAATTTTTAAAAATGAAATTACGTGAACAATTGCGCGATTATTTTACAAACGTTCAATAGGGGGAGTGGGGATGCAAACAATTGCGGTCATCGGTGCTGGATTAATGGGAAGCGGCATCGCCCAGTCGTTAGCAATGGGCGGAAAAACAGTTTATTTATACGATATTTCTGATGCAGCGCTTGAAAAAGGAATGCAGTCCATTCAAAAAAGCGTTTCTCGTTTTGTAAAAGCTAGCAAACTACAAGAACAAGAGGCAACGGCTATTCTTTCACGCATTCAAACCGAAACGAACTTGCAAGAAGCAGTGAAAGCGGCGGACGTTGTCATTGAAGCGGTGCCAGAACATTTGCCGCTCAAAAAACAAGTATTTGAACAGCTTGACCGCTATGCGAAACAAGCGGCGATTTTAGCGACTAATACGTCGGAATTAAGCGTCACCGCGATTGCTGCAGCGACCAAACGTCCAAGTCAAGTCGTCGGCATGCATTGGTTTAATCCGGCGCCAGTCATGAAGCTCATTGAAATCGTAAAAGGGGTAGAAACATCAGAACAAACGATTGAAGCCATTCAACAATTATCGGAAGCCATTGGCAAAGAAACGGTCATCGTAAAAGATATGCAAGGATTTGTGACAACACGGGCTCTTGCGGCGCATATGTTGGAATGCATTCGCATGTATGAAGAAGGAATCGCTTCCGCGGAGCATATCGACAAGGCGATTCGCCTTGGGCTGAATTATCCGATGGGACCGCTTGAACTTGCCGATTTAGTCGGATTAGATACGATGCTATTTGTCAGTGAAAATATGACAGAAGCATACGGCGACCGGTTCCGTCCGCCGCAAACGCTTCGCAAACTCGTCGAAGCAGGGCGTCTCGGACGAAAAACAGGGAAAGGATTTTACACATACGAGTGAAAGAAGGGAAAAGCATGCGTGAAGTGGTCATTGTCGAAGCGGTACGCACTCCTGTCGGCAAGCGAAATGGGGTGTTTCGCGACAAACATCCTGTTCATTTAGCAGCAATTGTGCTGGATGAAGTTGTCAAGCGTGCTGGGGTGGAAAAACAGGTAATTGAAGACATCGTCATGGGCTGCGTAACGCCGATTGGCGAACAAGGCTACAATATCGGGAGGTTAGCAGCATTGGAGGCAGGCTTTCCCATTGACGTTCCCGCAGTGCAAATTAACCGCATGTGCGGATCGGGGCAGCAGGCGCTTCATTTCGCTGCGCAGGAAATTAAATCAAGCGATATGGACATCACGATTGCGGCTGGTGTGGAAAGTATGACGAAAGTGCCGATTTTAAGCGATGGAAACGAGCGGACGATTCCACCATCGCTCCATGAAAAATATGAATTCGTCCACCAAGGCATTTCTGCTGAATTGATTGCCGAAAAATACGGATTGACACGAGAACAGTTAGATGCATATGCGTACGAAAGCCATCAGCGAGCGCTTCGGGCGCAAGCAGAAGGTCGTTTCACAGAAGAAATGGTGCCCGTCAACGGACTTGATAAAGACGGCAACGACATCATCGTAACAGCTGATGAAGGACCGCGCCAAGATACATCGCTTGAAGCGCTAGCGGCGTTGAAGCCCGTTTTTAAACAAGACGGAAAAATTACAGCTGGAAACGCAAGTCAAATGAGCGACGGCGCAGCGGCCGTGCTACTGATGGAGCGCGAAACAGCGCTTTGTCTTGGTTTGAAACCAAAAGTAAAAATTGTTGCTCAAACCGTCGTCGGCTCCGATCCGACGTACATGTTGGACGGTGTCATTCCGGCGACGAAAAAAATATTGCAAAAAGCGAACCTTACGATTGACGATATCGACCTTGTTGAAATTAATGAAGCGTTCGCATCTGTCGTCCTCGCTTGGCAAAAAGAAATCGGTGTACCGCTTTCGAAAGTAAACGTCAACGGTGGTGCGATTGCGTTAGGCCATCCGCTTGGGGCAACGGGTGTGAAACTCATGACGTCGCTCATTCACGAGCTCGAACGACGAAAGGGACGCTATGGCTTATTAACGATTTGCATCGGGCACGGCATGGCAACCGCGACCATTGTGGAGAGATGGGAAGGATAAAAAAGCAGGAGCTCCCTTTGAGGTCTCCTGCTTTAGTTGTTTGTTTTTAACGATTTATTCGGCAATTTCCAGTTGTATGTATACGATAAAATGCGCAATGCCGCAACGACAATAAACAATACATACAAGCTAATTGGAGAATGTGCGATACCGGTTCCGACCGCAACGCCTGCTAAAATCGCCCAAACAGCATAAATTTCATCACGCAATACGAGAGGTTTTCTTCCCGCTAATACATCGCGAATCATTCCGCCTCCACTTCCAGTCAATACAGCAGCAACAATGACTGCACTTAACGGACGATTCATTTGAACAGCATATAATGCTCCTTGAATGGCGAAGGCTGACAATCCGAGAGCATCAAAAAAGTTTCCCCAACGTTGCCAATGGGGTAACGTTTTTTGTGGAAACAAATAGACAATCGTCATCGCGATAAACGCGATGAAAAAAAGTGTTTGTTGTTGCCAAAGGACAGATACAGGTACGCCAATTAATACGTTGCGTACAGCACCGCCGCCGAATGCGGTTACAATTCCCAGAATGTATACACCTAAAATATCGTATTCCTCTTCCATAGCGACAATCGCTCCGCTAATCGCAAAAGCAACAGTGCCAATTATACTTAATACTTCCCAAGTCATCATCGCAATCCTTTCTGTTATGTAACATTACGTTAAAATTTTATGTATAAAATATAAAAAAATCAATGATCATTTTTCGACCATAGCACTTTTAAACTAGATTTGTTATGATGAGAACAGATGTTCAATAGGAAAGAGGGGAAATATGGGAAAGGAACGAGTCATTATTGTTGGTTGCCAATTGCCACACGTCGACGACGAACGGTTTTCGTACTCAATGGAAGAGCTGGCTTCACTCGTTCATACTGCAAACGGTGAGGTAGTTATAAGTCTTATACAAAAACGGGACACGATTCATCCAGCGACATATATCGGTAAAGGAAAAGTGGAAGAACTTGTTCGGCTTGTTGAACAGCTTGAACCAGATGTCGTTATTTTTAATGATGAATTGTCACCAAGCCAAAACCGCAACTTAACGAAGTTATTAAACGTACGCGTCATTGATCGGACGCAACTTATTTTAGATATTTTCGCAAGCCGTGCTCGCTCAAGGGAAGGGAAATTGCAAGTCGAGCTTGCCCAGTTACAGTATATTTTGCCGCGCTTAAGTGGACAAGGTGTAGAACTTTCTCGATTAGGCGGTGGAATCGGAACGAGAGGACCGGGAGAAACGAAACTAGAAACAGACCGTCGTCATATTCGCCGCCGCATCGACGAAATTAAAGCGCAGCTAAAAGCGGTCGTTGAACATCGCGAACGGTATCGCGAACGACGAAAGAGAAATGCGGTGTTTCAAATCGCGCTAGTCGGCTACACAAACGCTGGGAAATCAACGCTTTTTAACCGGCTCACGAACGCGGATGCGTTTGAAGAAAATTTATTGTTCGCGACACTAGATCCGCTCACAAGGAAACTGGTGTTACCAAGTGGCTATACTACGCTTTTGACGGACACGGTCGGGTTTATTCAAGACTTGCCGACAACGCTCGTTGCGGCGTTTCGTTCGACGCTAGAAGAAGTGAAAGAAGCCGACTTGATTTTACATATTGTTGATTCGTCAAATCCGGACTATATTCAACATGAACAAACCGTTTACCGTTTGCTTGAGGAGTTGGAAGCGACAAACATTCCAATGGCGACGGTATATAACAAACGTGACATCGTCCTTCCAAGCTTTGTACCAAGCCCGAAGACCGATTATATGTTAGTGAGTGCGTTTCATGAACAAGATGTTCAAAATTTGCGCAACTTTATTGAAGAAAAGATGACAGAGGCGATGGAGCGTTACGATGTGACGATTCCAGCGTTTGCAGGAAAATTGCTCGCCCAGCTAAAATCAGAAACAATTGTACGACACATTCATTTCAATGAACAAAGTGGTATGTATGAATGTAGCGGTTACCTATTGCCAGAGCATCCACTTTTGTTACAACTAAGAACATACAGTAAATAGAAAGGGTTTTGTTATGTTTCAGCATTTCACACATGGAGAGAAAATTGCTAGGCTCGTTAAAGAAATTGAAGCACAAATTGCATCGATTCATCAAGCGATTGATGAGCGCATTGATTCCAATCAATATCGCGTATTACAAAGCTTTCGCCGCCATCAAGTAAGCGATGCGCATTTTATTCCGTCGACAGGATATGGCTATGATGACATCGGGCGCGATACGTTAGAAAAAGTGTATGCAGATGTATTCGGTGGGGAAGCAGCGCTCGTCCGTCCACAAATTATTTCTGGCACGCATGCGATTACAATTGCCTTATTTGGCGTGTTACGTCCGGGAGATGAACTATTATATATTACCGGCAAACCGTACGATACGCTTGAAGAAATTGTCGGTATTCGCGGCAAAGGCATCGGTTCGCTAAAAGAGTTTCATATCAGCTATAGCAGCGTACCGCTCACTCCAGAAGGTAAAGTCGATTTTGCAGCGGTAAAACAAGCGATCAATGATCGAACGAAAATGATTGGTATTCAACGGTCAAAAGGGTATGACCCACGTCCATCATTTACAATTGCTGAAATAAAAGAGATGATTGATTTTGTCAAAGCAATCAAACAAGACGTTGTCGTTTTCGTCGATAACTGTTATGGAGAATTTGTCGAGGAGCAAGAGCCGTGTCATGTTGGTGCAGACTTAATTGCTGGGTCGCTTATTAAAAATCCTGGTGGTGGACTGGCAAAGACAGGAGGATATCTCATTGGTAAACGCGAATATATCGAAATGTGTGCGTATCGGATGACATCACCGGGAATTGGAGCGGAAGCCGGTGCTTCTTTATACAGTTTACAAGAAATGTATCAAGGGTTTTTCTTAGCGCCACATGTTGTCGGTCAAGCGCTAAAAGGTGCGGTCTTTACTGCAGCTATGCTTGAACGAATCGGAATGAATACGTATCCGGCATGGAATGCGGCACGCACCGATTTAATTCAGTCCGTGCAATTTGACGATGCAGAACAAATGATCGCGTTTTGTCAAGCGATTCAATTTGCATCTCCTGTCAATTCGCATTTTACGCCATATCCAAACTACATGCCAGGCTATGAAGATGACGTCATTATGGCCGCAGGAACGTTTGTACAAGGTGCAAGCATTGAACTATCAGCTGATGGGCCGATTCGACCGCCTTATGTGGCGTATGTGCAGGGAGGATTAACGTATTCACATGTAAAAATTGCTGTGTGTATGGCAATTGATCGATTGCTCGAAAAACAATTGATTCAATTGTAAAATCTTCCAGAAAAAATATGTGATAAAATATAACATGTTATTGACATATAAAGTGACATAGAATAAAATGAAAATACGTATTACGTAAGGAGGGGTCGACATGAATAGTCACATTCGTCGCTCCATGCCATTATTTCCAATGGGCATCGTTATGCAATTAACAGATTTATCAGCGCGACAAATTCGCTATTATGAGGAACACGGTCTTGTTTCACCTGCTCGGACAGAAGGTAATCGCCGATTATTTTCGTTTAATGACGTGGATCGTTTGCTTGAAATTAAAGATTTAATCGAGCAAGGTGTTAATTTAGCAGGCATTAAACAAATTTTTGCTTCGCGTCAACAACAACATACGGAAACAACGCCGTCTGTTGCGCCGAAAGTGATGAAACAAGATTTGTCCGAAGCGGAGTTGCGCAAACTGTTGCGTGCCGAGTTGATGCAAGCCGGTCGTTTTAATCGGGCATCGCTTCGTCAAGGAGATATAGCTCGCTTTTTTCACTAAAAATTTATGTTTTTTAACATAAATAATCTTTTTCATTTTGGGGGAGGAATATGTATGGCTAAGTACACGAAAGAAGACATTTTTCGTATTGTTAAGGAAGAGAATGTAAAGTACATTCGTTTGCAGTTTACAGACATTCTCGGTACGATTAAAAACGTGGAAATTCCAGTTAGTCAATTACAAAAAGCGCTCGATAATAAAATGATGTTTGACGGATCATCGATCGAGGGATTTGTTCGCATCGAAGAGTCAGATATGTATTTGTATCCAGATTTAGATACATTTGTGATTTTCCCGTGGACAGCAGAAAAAGGGAAAGTGGCGCGTTTTATTTGCGATATTTACAATCCAGATGGTACGCCATTCGAAGGATGTCCACGTTATAACTTAAAACGTGTATTAAAAGAGATGGAAGCGCTCGGATTTACAGAGTTTAATTTAGGTCCAGAACCGGAGTTTTTCTTATTTAAGTTAGACGAAAAAGGAGAGCCGACGTTAGAGTTAAACGATAATGGTGGTTACTTTGACTTAGCTCCAACGGATTTAGGAGAAAACTGTCGGCGCGATATTGTACTAGAGTTAGAGGAGATGGGATTTGAAATCGAAGCATCCCATCATGAAGTTGCACCAGGGCAACATGAAATTGACTTCAAGTATGCCAATGCCGTAAAAGCGTGCGACGATATTCAAACATTCAAACTTGTCGTAAAAACAGTCGCACGCAAACACGGTTTACATGCGACATTTATGCCAAAACCGCTTTTTGGTGTGAATGGTTCAGGTATGCATTGTAATTTATCGCTCTTTAAAAATGGTGAGAATGCCTTTTTTGATCCAAATGGTCAATTGCAACTAAGCGAAACAGCATTGCAGTTTATTGCGGGTGTATTAAAGCACGCTCCGAACTTTACAGCAGTAACAAACCCAACGGTGAACTCATACAAACGTCTCGTTCCAGGCTATGAGGCACCTTGTTATGTGGCATGGTCTGCACGTAACCGTAGTCCACTTATTCGTATCCCGGCGTCACGTGGCATGAGTACGCGCATTGAAGTGCGTAGTGTAGACCCTGCGGCAAACCCATATTTGGCAATGGCTGTATTATTGGCAGCTGGATTGGATGGAATTAAAAATAAGTTAACACCTCCTGCACCAGTCGATCGCAATATTTATGTGATGACAAAGGAGGAACGCTTAGAAGAAGGTATTGTTGACTTGCCTGCAACATTAGCAGAAGCGCTTCAAAACTTAAAATCGGATGAAGTAGTCGTTAATGCGCTTGGTAAACATTTATTTGAGCACTTCGTCGAGGCGAAAGAAATTGAATGGGATATGTTCCGCACAGCAGTACATCCATGGGAACGTGAACAATATATGAGCCTCTACTAAAAAAGCTAACGGTTTTTCCGTTAGCTTTTTTATGTTCTCCTTTTTCTTAATGAATCGCACGATATACACCTATGACTTTTCCTAAAATTATAGCATTTTGAACAATAATTGGTTCCATCGCTGAATTTTCGGGTTGCAAACGGATATAATCTTTTTCTTTAAAAAATCGCTTCACTGTCGCCTCATGATCTTCAGTCATTGCTACAACGATATCTCCATTATTAGCTGTTTGTTGTTGACGAACGATCACATAGTCCCCGTCTAAAATACCGGCTTCAATCATGCTTTCTCCGACAATTTGCAGCATAAATACTTGATCATCTGGTGAGACGAACCGTTCTGGAAGAGGGAAATATTCTTCAATGTTTTCAATTGCAGTAATTGGTTGTCCAGCTGTGACTTTTCCAACGATCGGAACATTGATGACATTGGTTTTCGGGATGGATTCGTGCTCGTCCAAAATCTCAATAGCTCGAGGTTTTGTAGGATCACGTCGAATGAAGCCTTTACTTTCTAAACGAGCTAAATGTCCGTGGACGGTAGAGCTCGAGGCTAAACCGACCGCTTCGCCAATCTCCCTTACTGACGGTGGATACCCTTTTGTACGCACTTCTTGTTTAATAAAGTCCAAAATTTGTTGTTGCCGTTTTGACAATTTCGTCATCATTATACACCTCTTCCTTTTCAATCTTTGTCCGTATTATAACATAATTTTGTATGTTAATACAAACATAAGTTCGAAAAAACAGTTGACACGAACAAAGGTTCTCGTTATTATATATACAAACAAATGTTCTAGGGGGTAGGTCGTGTGGGGAAAGTACATTATGTGGTGATGGTTTTATTTAGTGTACTATTTGCATGGGCATTTTTACACGTAACACAATCTGTGGATAAAGAAAAATATGTTGAGATTACAGTATCAGCAGGTGATACATTATGGGAGCTTGCAGATCAATACAAGCACGAGCATCAATTGTCGCACCAGCAATTTATTGAATGGGTAATGAAAGTGAATGGGCGTTTGGATGATCGATTAATCGTTGGTGAGAAAATCGTCATTCCTGTGTTAAAATCAAATCATGAAAATGAACTTGTTGCTAACAAACCATAGGGAAAGGGATGGCGGATGAACGCAATTATTTATTGTCGTGTAAGTACGACAAAACAGACACAAGAAACATCGTTACAAAGACAAAAAGAGGAGCTTGAAAAGTTAGCCCAAGAATATGAAATGAATATTATCAAGATCATTGAAGAACAAGCAAGTGGTTATGACATTGAACGCGTAGGAATTATGGAGTTGCTTGATGCAATTAAACAACATCGCATTGATGTCGTTCTCGTTCAAGATGAAACAAGGCTCGGACGGGGAAATGCAAAAATTGCCCTTCTCCGTTGTTTACAAAAAGAAGGTATTCGCGTGTATACAGTTAGTCATCGCGGAGAGCTTCAGTTGTCAGAAGCAGATTCGATGGTGTTAGAAATCATTAGTATTGTAGAGGAGTATCAAAGAAAAATACATAACTTAAAAATTAAACGTGGGATGCAACGGGCTGTTCAAAACGGCTATCGACCGGAAAATAATTTGCGAAATGTTGGCGAACAGGCTGGGCGAGATCGGAAAGACGTACCGATAGAAGACATTGTTCGTTTACGTCAAAATCGCTTAACGTTCGCAGAAATTGCGGCTACGCTCCGTTCACTAGGGTATGATGTATCAAAAGCGACCGTTCATCGCCGATACAAAGAATATGAGCAACTTGCCAACAAAGAAAAATTTTTGTATGATGATACGAGTAAAAATGTCAATACAAAGGAATGAGATTGAATGTTATCTTCTGAAAAAATAGCACGAATTAATGCGCTAGCTAAAAAAGCAAAGGTAGGCGGTCTTACAGATGAAGAAAAGCAAGAACAGCTTCAACTTCGTACGGAGTATATTGCTGCCTTCCGAGCGTCGATGATTGAAACATTGCATGCTGTAAAAGTTATTGATCCAAATGGCAATGATGTCACACCAAAAAAATTAAAGGATAGTAAGAAAAAACGTTTGCATTAATGCGCTTATCATGGAGAACATACTACGTAGATGTTCTCTTTTTTCAGCAGTTTGTCAAAAAAAAAATGTTGTGAACCATTGTACATTTTACGAACTTTTCTATATCATAAAAGGTGAGAATGCTTGCAAACGAAAGGATGAAGATAATGACAAACTCTATCGAACAATTATCAATTACAGCCATTCGTACGTTGTCAATTGATGCGATTGAAAAAGCAAATTCCGGTCATCCAGGCATGCCAATGGGTGCAGCACCGATGGCGTATACATTATGGACGAAGTTTATGAACCATAATCCACGCAATCCAAAATGGTTCAATCGAGATCGCTTTGTATTATCAGCAGGACATGGTTCAATGCTATTGTATAGCTTGCTCCACCTAAGCGGTTACGATGTCACGATGGAAGATATTAAACAGTTTCGTCAATGGGGAAGTAAAACACCAGGGCATCCGGAATACGGTCATACACCAGGTGTCGAAGCAACAACTGGACCGCTTGGGCAAGGGATTGCGATGGCTGTCGGAATGGCGATGGCAGAGCGGCATTTAGCGGCTACATACAACAAGGATAAATTCGAAATCGTCAATCACTTTACATATGCCATTTGCGGTGACGGTGACTTAATGGAAGGGGTTTCTGCAGAAGCTGCTTCGTTAGCTGGTCACTTAAAACTCGGTCGCCTCATCGTCCTTTATGATTCAAATGATATTTCGCTAGATGGCGAATTAAATCTTTCGTTTTCAGAAAGTGTAGAACAGCGTTTCAAAGCGTACGGGTGGCAATATATTCGTGTAGAAGATGGTAATAACATCGAGGAGATTGCTCGAGCTATTGCTGAAGCTCAAAGAGATTTAGAACGCCCGACATTAATTGAAGTGAAAACAACAATCGGTTACGGTTCACCAAACAAAGCAGGAACAGCAGATGTACATGGTGCTCCGCTTGGGAAAGATGAAATTAAACTAACAAAACAAGCGTATAAATGGACGTTTGAAGAAGATTTTCACGTTCCAGACGAAGTGTACGCTCATTTTGAAAAAGTAGTAAAAGAAGCCGGGGAGAAAAAAGAAGCAGAGTGGAATGCTTTATTTACTGAATATGAAAAGGCATACCCAGATTTAGCAAAACAATTAAAAATGGCGATTGACGGTAAACTTCCTGAAGGTTGGGAAAAAGCGTTACCGATATATGCAGAAGGAAAGAGTCTAGCGACACGTGCTTCTTCTGGAGAAGTATTGAATGCAATTGCGAAAGTCGTGCCACAATTTTTAGGTGGATCCGCAGACTTAGCAGGTTCAAATAAAACGTTGATTAAAGGAGCAGGGGACTTCTTACCTGGAAGTTACGGAGGTCGTAACATTTGGTTTGGTGTACGTGAATTTGCGATGGGCGCAGCGTTAAATGGTATGGCGCTCCACGGCGGTGTAAAAGTGTACGGTGGTACGTTCTTCGTCTTTTCGGATTACTTACGTCCGGCAATTCGGCTTGCTGCGCTTATGGGATTACCTGTCACATATGTATTTACACATGACAGCATTGCGGTTGGTGAAGATGGTCCAACGCACGAACCAATTGAACAACTTGCTTCATTAAGAGCGATGCCGAATGTATGTGTCATTCGTCCAGCAGATGCAAATGAAACAGCAGCTGCATGGCGATTAGCTGTAGAATCCACAGATCGTCCGACGGCGCTTGTGTTGACGCGTCAAAATCTTCCTACGCTAGCAACGACAGCGGAACGTGCGTATGAAGGAGTGAAAAAAGGAGCGTACGTTGTTTCTGAAGCGCAAGAGGAAGTACAAGCATTATTGCTTGCATCTGGTTCAGAAGTAAGCTTAGCGGTAGAAGCACAAAAAGCGTTAGCGAATGAAGGTATTCACGTTTCTGTTGTAAGCATGCCTTCATGGGATCGTTTTGAAGCACAACCAGCGCAATATAAGGATAGTGTCATTCCAAAGCATGTGAAAAAACGTCTTGCTATTGAAATGGGCTCATCTCTCGGTTGGGAGCGCTATACAGGTGATGAAGGTGATATTTTAGCTATCGATCGCTTCGGGGCTTCTGCACCTGGAGAAAAAATTATGCAAGAATATGGATTTACAGTGGAAAACGTTGTGGCGCGAGTCAAAGCATTATTAGACAAATAATAAAACGGGGAGCACATCTCCCCGTTTTATTATCGAATAAAGATTTTTTACTGAACATATTGTACAAACCGTTATTGTTTAGTATAGTGTAATGTAGACAACATGAAGGAGGAAAAAATATGTGGGAAATGATTTTAGTAGGCATTGTAGCGCTTGCTGCTGGCGTTGCCCTCGGATTTTTTATTGCGCGTAAAACAATGATGAACTACTTAAAGAAAAATCCACCGATTAACGAGCAAATGATTCGAATGATGATGATGCAAATGGGTATGACTCCATCGCAAAAGAAAATTAATCAAATGATGAAAGCAATGAACAACCAATTAAAATAAAAGCAAGGCACTCAGCAACGAGTGTCTTTTTTAGCACAGGAAGAAGCTGTTGCTCGTATTTGTATTTTTTTGATAAAATATAATTAAATGAAGAAAGAATGGAGTGTCAATCATATGGACATTCAACTGCTTATTGCGTTTGGGGCAGGTGTGCTTTCGTTTATATCCCCATGCTGCTTACCACTTTATCCAGCTTTTTTATCATATATTACAGGAATTTCTGTTAGTGATTTAAAATCCGATTATGCATTGTTACAAAAAAGAAGTTTGTTACATACGTTATTTTTTTTGCTCGGATTTTCATTTATTTTTATCGCCATTGGTTTTGGTACATCTATGCTTGGACGTTTTTTTTATACATACCAAGATCTCATTCGTCAAATTGGGGCAATATTGATGGTATTTTTCGGATTTGTTATTATCGGCATCTTTAAGCCCGCCTTTTTAATGACTGATCGACGTTTATCATTTCAACAACGTCCATCAGGTTACATTGGTTCTTTTCTTATCGGTATGGCGTTTGCTGCTGGTTGGACTCCGTGTACAGGTCCGATTTTAGTATCGGTTATTGCTCTAGCAGCGACGAACCCGAGTTTAGGTGTTGTTTATATGACGGCTTATTCACTTGGTTTTGCTTTGCCGTTTTTATTTTTATCGTTTTTTATTGGAAAAATGGGTTGGATTCGAAGACATCATGTTAAGCTAATGAAAGTCGGTGGATATGTCATGATTGGTATGGGGGTTGTATTGTTTTTTGACTGGATGACGAAAATCACGATCTATATGACAAATATATTTGGTGGCTTTACAGGTTTCTAGTTTCTTAGGGTGTGGAGGGAAAGAAGATGGCGAGAATTTTAATTGTCGATGATGCAAAATTTATGCGCATGACATTAGCGAACATTTTAAAAAAAGTAAATCATGAAGTCATTGGGGAAGCAGAAAACGGGAGAGAAGCTGTTGAGCTCTATATAGAGTTAAAGCCAGACGTGGTGACACTCGATATTACGATGCCGGTGATGAGCGGACTTGAAGCTGTCAAGGAAATTAAATTGCATGATCCGGATGCAAAAATTATTATGTGTTCAGCAATGGGACAACAAAAGATGGTCGTTGAAGCCATTGAAGCAGGAGCGCTAGATTTTATCGTAAAACCATTTGATGAGAGCCGTGTGATTGAAGCCATTCGGCGTGTGTTACAGTAAGATGGGAAAGGAAGATTCACTTTGGCTATTTTGAGTTCGGTATTTGCGGTATTTATGGCTGGATTTGTTTTCCTTATTCGTATGAAAGCAGCCGAAAAACCGACAAACGCCAAAAAAATTATATTACCTCCTATTTTTATGAGCACAGGTGCTCTTATGTTTCTTCATCCGATGTTTCGAGTAACGGCGCTAGAATGTGTAGAAGCAATTTTTGTTGGAGCGCTTTTTTCTATTTTGTTAATTAAAACGTCTTCGTTTGAAGCTCGAGGCAACGACATTTACTTACAACGCTCAAAAGCGTTCGTTTTTATTTTTGCTGGTTTAATTGTATTGCGTCTAGCTCTAAAAACATATTTAAGTCGCACCATTGAGTACGGAGAACTCGCGGGAATGTTTTGGATTTTAGCCTTCTCGATGATCGTTCCGTGGCGCGTAGCGATGTATGCATCGTATCGTCGACTTCAACGCGAAATAAAAGAAAAAAGCTAACCCGCAAACAGGCGATTAGCTTTTTTTGGCTAGTAAATGTTCGTATTTTGTAAAATCAATTTGTTTTTCTCGTAGTGCTTTCATTAAAAATTTATGATCTCGTTTTGGTGTGGCGAGAATATAGCCACGGACAACTAAATCTTCCGTAATTCGATTCGCTTTCTCTTGTAACGCTAACTCTCCAATTTTGCCAGCAATTTTTTGACGAGCTACATCACGAAACAGCTCGGGAACAGGACGAACTAAATCTTCAAGTAACTCTTTTTCTTTTTCAGACCATAGATGACGCGTTTGTTCAATGTAATACTCTTGCCAGTCTAATTCGGATTTTCCATCTTCTTTTGGTAAGCGTTTTAAAAATTTTCGAAACATAAAAAACCCACCGATCGACATCATAACGAGAAGAAAAACGACCCAGAATAAAATAAACCATAAAAACCAACCTGTTAGCATACATTCCACCTCAACGTTTATTATGTAAAAAAATAATAACGGAATCAAGTAAAAGAGCTGACAATGGCGTCAGCTCTTTTACATATCGTGACTTGAGTTATGCTTTTGACGGGTATGATTCTGATTTTTTACTTTTTTTGAACCACTAAGTGGCTCTGGTTGTCCCGGGTTATCTCCTTTTGGGGCATTTTTGCGCATATCTTTGCTTGTATTTTTGTTCATGCGGACACACTCCTTTCCTTTCATATGATGGCATGATAAACGGTATTTATGCATATTTCGTCCGTGAATAGGCACGATAATATTAAAAAGGGAGGAAGTGAATCACATGCCTTATCATAAAAATAAGCAACAAGCGTTTGAAGCTGCCCAACAAGGAACAATGGAAGCAAAAGAATGGTATGATCATCTTGTAAAAAGCGATGCAGATTATGGAAGTCAATTGCACCATTTAAAACAAGAGGTAAATGAAGCGTTTGAGCAAATTAATAACGCACTTGAAGTAGCTTCGGAAAAACAACGAAAACAGCTTGAACAATTTCGCCACGATTTGCAAGCAATTGTCGACGAAGTCAACATGTATGAATAATCCCGCTTGAAGCGGGATTATTGATTTTTCTTCCGTTTTTTATTATTTTGTTTTTGAGCTTCAGTAAGTGGTTCATTGGAGAGTTCTTCATTGTAACCTGTGCCTTTTCCTTGAGCGCTTGCATCATTCATGCCCGGAATGATGTGATTTGCTTTTCTTTTTACCATCTTTTTTCACCCCCTACAACTATTGTTGGAAAGAGAGCAAAAAAATATGCATTTATCTGAAACTTATAAACAATTATTATTTACTTATGTAGAGCATTGTATTAAGATAAAAGCGTAGGAATTTTGTGGGTGTGGGAGAAGATGATTTGTTTAGAAGGGGGTAATACATAATGGTGAAAAATGATGTGTTTCAAGCTCGTTCTACATTTGAGGTAAACGGAAAAAAATATCATTACTATCGCTTACAAGCGCTTGAAGAAGCAGGAATCGGAAACGTATCATGCCTTCCGTATTCCATTAAAGTGCTTCTTGAATCGGTACTTCGTCAAGTTGATGGACGGGTCATTACAAAAGAGCATGTTGAAAATTTGGCGAAATGGGGAACGAGCGAACTGAAAGATGTAGACGTTCCGTTTAAACCGTCTCGCGTTATTTTGCAAGACTTTACAGGTGTCCCTGCTGTTGTTGATTTAGCATCTATGCGCAAAGCGATGGCGGACATCGGTGGAGATCCGTACGAAATTAACCCCGAAATTCCTGTTGATCTTGTGATTGACCACTCTGTTCAAGTAGATAAAGCTGGAACAGAAGATGCGCTCGAGTACAACATGAATTTAGAATTTGAGCGCAATGCAGAACGCTACAAGTTTTTAAAATGGGCACAAAAAGCGTTTAGCAATTATCGTGCTGTCCCTCCAGCAACAGGTATCGTGCATCAAGTAAACTTAGAGTATTTAGCAAACGTTGTTCACGTTGTTGAAGGGGAAAATGGTGAATATGAAGCGTTCCCGGATACACTTGTAGGTACAGATTCCCATACGACAATGATTAACGGCATTGGTGTATTAGGTTGGGGTGTTGGTGGTATCGAGGCAGAAGCAGGTATGCTTGGACAACCTTCTTACTTCCCAGTGCCAGAAGTGATTGGTGTGCGCTTAACAGGGAAATTGCCAAATGGAACAACGGCAACAGACCTTGCGCTAAAAGTGACGCAAGTGCTTCGCAAAAAAGGCGTCGTCGGTAAGTTTGTTGAATTTTTCGGCCCAGGTGTTGCAACATTGCCATTAGCTGATCGTGCCACAGTAGCAAACATGGCACCTGAATATGGTGCAACGTGTGGCTTCTTCCCGGTCGATGCGGAGGCGTTAGATTACTTGCGTTTAACAGGTCGTGACGAGCAACATGTGCAAGTCGTTGAAGCATATTGTAAAGCGAATGGTTTGTTCTATATACCAGATGCCGAAGAGCCTATATTTACAGATGTTGTTGAAATTAACTTATCTGAAATTGAACCAAATCTTTCTGGACCAAAACGTCCGCAAGACTTAATCCCGCTTTCAAAAATGAAAGAATCGTTCCGTCAAGCTGTTGTTTCTCCGCAAGGAAACCAAGGCTTTGGCTTGACTGAGGCGGATTTTGATAAAGAAATGACAGTAACGTTAAACGGCGAAGAAGTAAAAATGAAAACAGGTGCGATTGCCATTGCGGCGATTACAAGCTGTACGAACACATCTAACCCATATGTGTTAATCGGAGCGGGTTTAGTAGCGAAAAAAGCGGTAGAGAAAGGGTTGAAAGTTCCGAAATACGTAAAGACATCGCTTGCACCTGGTTCAAAAGTCGTCACAGGATACTTAAAAGATTCAGGTCTTCTCCCTTACCTAGAGCAAATTGGTTTTAATATTGTCGGTTACGGTTGTACGACATGTATCGGTAACTCTGGTCCACTTGCTCCAGAGCTTGAAAAGGCGATTGCAGAAAACGATTTGCTTGTAACAAGCGTATTGTCTGGTAACAGAAACTTTGAAGGGCGCATTCATCCGCTCGTCAAAGGTAACTATTTAGCATCACCGCCGCTTGTTGTGGCATATGCACTAGCTGGAACAGTCGACATTGATTTATTAAATGAGCCGATCGGCAAAGATCAAAACGGAAATGATGTGTACTTTAACGATATTTGGCCATCTACCGAAGAAGTGAAAGAAGTTGTAAAACAAACGGTAACACCAGAATTGTTCCGTAAAGAATACGAGCGAGTATTTGATGATAACGCGCGTTGGAACGCGATTGAAACGACAGACGAGCCGCTTTATCAGTGGGATGGGAATTCAACGTACATTCAAAATCCACCATTCTTTGAAGGATTATCGCCAGAAGTGGAAGAAGTAAAACCACTTACTGGTTTGAGAGTGGTTGGTAAGTTTGGCGACTCTGTTACAACAGACCACATTTCACCAGCTGGATCAATCGGTGTAAATACACCAGCAGGACAATATTTAATTTCTAAAGGTGTCGATCCAAAAGACTTTAACTCGTATGGGTCTCGACGTGGTAACCATGAAGTAATGATGCGAGGTACGTTTGCTAACATTCGTATTCGCAACCAAATTGCACCAGGTACAGAAGGTGGCTATACGACATATTGGCCAACAGGAGAAGTCATGTCGATTTACGATGCTTGCATGAAGTATAAACAAGATGGCACAGGTCTTGTTGTCATTGCAGGAAAAGATTACGGTATGGGAAGTTCACGTGACTGGGCAGCAAAAGGAACATATTTACTTGGCATTAAAACAGTCATCGCTGAAAGCTTTGAGCGTATTCATCGTTCAAACCTTGTGCTGATGGGTGTGTTACCACTTCAATTTAAAGAAGGGGAAAATGCGGAAACGCTTGGATTGACAGGTAAAGAAGTATTTGAAGTGCATATTGATGAAAACGTCAAACCGCGCGACTACGTCAAAGTAACAGCAACAGACGAACAAGGAAACAAAAAAGAATTTGAGGTGCTTGTCCGTTTCGATAGCGAAGTAGAAATTGACTACTATCGCCATGGCGGTATTTTACCAATGGTATTACGCGAAAAATTAAAACGATAAGAAGAGAGCAGACCCCTCTCTTCTTTATTTTTTGTTCGTTTTTTTCGCCGCATTTTCTAATGCACTTTTTGGTTCGGGTGTAAATGTAGCATCATATCCTTGTGGATTGACGCTTGGAGCGTTTTGGCCGCGATTTCTTCCATTATTTTTGCTCATTACGTCCACCTCCTGTGCATATTGTATCCGTCTTTTCGAAAAATATATACAAGGAGGCAAGGATATGAATCGAGCCATTCAAACAGCATTGTGTACAATTGCGTTAGCGCAATTTTTAAAAATTCCATTGACGAAAAGGAAAACGAAAAAGTGGGATTGGTCGCTTTTTTTTGAAACGGGAGGCATGCCAAGTTCACATTCTGCAGGAGTAGCTTCACTAGCTACGTATATTGCATTAAAGCGGGGAGTGCATAGCATAGATTTTGCTCTTGCAACTATTTTTGGGTTAATTGTTATGTACGATGCTCAAGGAGTGCGCCATCAAGCAGGAGAGCTAGCTATTCGTGTGAACGAATTAACTGAAGAGATTGAGCGATTAAAAGGTGCTCAAGATGATGGAAAGCTAGATCAAAAAGAAGAGTTGTTGCGCGAGCGTCTCGGTCATCAACCAATTGAAGTCATTGGTGGGGCGTTTCTTGGTATCGCCACAGGGGGATTATCTTATGTAATAAGTAGATGGAAGCGCTCGCTATGAGAGGCGAGCGCTCTTTTTTCTTTGCCATATATGTTGAGGGAGTTCAGACAAAACCATCCCTAATAAAATGAGTGCAGCTCCGAATAAAGCGGCCTGTTGAAGACGCTCATCATTCCATATATACGCAGTCAAAGCAGCAAAAACAGGTTCGAGAGCAAAAATTAAAGCAACACGCGTTGGAGATGTATATTGTTGGAAATGCGTTTGAATAAAGAAAGCAATTGTTGTTGCGAATAGTGCGGTAATAAGTAAAGCGACCCATACATCAAATTTCAAAAAAATGGAGAGCGGAACAACGGACCAATCTTCGAACAAATATGAACATATAAAACAAATAATAGATACGGTCTGAACTTGAACGGTTGTTAGTAGGACGGCTGAAAATTTTGTCGCATAAATGCTTGTTGAAACGATATGTAATGCAAAAGCAATCGCACATAAAAAGACGAAGAGATCACCTTTGTTCATTGACATATCTCCGCTTACAGTCAAGAAATATAGCCCACATGCAGCTAATACACTTCCAATGACAGCATTAAGTGAAGGTTTTTGTTTTAAAATCATAAATGAAAGAAAAGGGACGAGAACAACATTTAATCCAGTAATGAATCCCGCTTTTGATGAAGTAGTGTACAATAAGCCGACTGTTTGAAAAGCATATCCAAGACATAACCAAATGCCAAGAATAAATCCAGCGCGTATAAGTTGCTTATCTAGCGGCTTTCGTTCAAAGATAAATACCCAAATCCATAGCAATATACTTGCGACCGCAAAACGTACGCCATTAAATAACAACGGGGGCAAAAAAGCAATGGCGTTTTGAACGATGACAAACGTAGCGCCCCAAACGAAAGCAACAAACAATAAACTTATATCTGCTTTATACTTCATATTCCGCTCCTTTACAAAAAAATGTTGTATAAGACCGAAGTCTCATACAACATTTTACCATCATTCCATATATTTTGGTGTTATTTTTTTTGCGACATATACAAAAGGTGTATCTAGCATCGCCACAATCCATTTTAGTACATACGTTGTAATAAAAATTTGCATCCAATCATGTAACGGAAATACGCCGAGAAATGCAATGGATGTGAAAACGAGCGTATCGATCAATTGGCTAATCATCGTACTTCCGTTATTGCGAATCCAAAGTTGAGAATCATGCGGAAATTTCTTTTTAAACCAATGAAACAAGTGAACATCAAGTGATTGGCTAATTAAAAAAGCAAGCAAACTACCAAGTGCGATACGTGGCAACAAACCGAAAATGGTTTCTAACGCTGGTTGAGCAAAGTCGCTGGCATGCGGTTTAAATAGTAAAGCAAGTTGCATGACGATTGTGAGAGAAATAAGTGTAAAAAAGCCAAGCCATACCGCTTTTTGTGCTTCTTTTTTCCCATATTTTTCACTTAAAATGTCAGTCACTAAAAAGGCGGTTCCGTACATGACGTTTCCAAGTGTAGCTGTCATGCCAAGCAATTCAACCGTTTTAACGACTTGTAAATTAGCGACAACAGTAGAAAAGCCGATCCAGACGAATAAACCTGAGCGACCAAAGAAACGATAGATGAGCAATACAAGTGAAAATGTAATGATTGCAGAAAAAAGACCGAGTATTTCATTGAACAAGATGATCCCTCCCTTGTATGAAAGTATAAAGGCACAAAGGATATTATACAATTGAGATCATTTTTTGTCTAAACTGTTATAATAAAATCAAAAAGAAAAGGTGAGCGACATGAAGGTGTTTATGGAGTGGACGTATGTAACACCGAAAAAAAAGGAAATGGTTTGGACATCAAAAGAAATGGAAGTGGAGGAGGCTTTATCTTTTGCAGAAGATATAGAGAAAACAGGGAGAGTAAAGCAACTTTTATTTTATGATACACGTGGTGTGGCATGGACGAAGAAAGAGCTAATCAAGCTAATGAAAGAAATTGAAACAGAGCCCTATGATGTGATTGCTTATTTTGATGGTGGGTTTGATCGTCAGTCCAGAAAAGCGGGGGTTGGAATTGTGATTTATTATAAACAAAACGGCAAATCATTTCGTATGCGCGCAAATGCGCAGCTAGATGAATTGCAGTCCAATAATGAAGCGGAGTATGCAGCATTCTATTTTTTACTCGAACAAATCGAGCATCTTGGTGTCCATCATTTGTCTGTTGTATTTCGTGGGGATGCGCATGTTGTATTGCATCAATTATCTAGTGATTGGCCTGTATTTTCAGACGAGGGGAGATGGGTTGAGCGAATTGAACAAAAAATGAAGAAGCTTCGTATTTCTCCTATTTATGAACCAATTAGTAGAAAAGAAAATAGTGAAGCCGATCAGTTAGCAACGCAGGCGCTTCGAGGAACGATGATTAGAAGTACAATACAGCTGGAGCGTGAACGATGAATCGAAAAGATGTGTTGCTTCGGCTAAATGAATTATTTGATACGTATTGCGAAGGTTGTTTGGTAAAGAGAACGTTTCGTAAAGAGCGCGGAAAATCGTATGCGCAATCGTTTTGTATTCAAACGTGTACAGTAGGAGAAAAAATTCAACGATACGGTCAGTTGCTCGTTAAACAAAAAGCGTAACAAGGTGCCCCAAGTATATGGGACACCTTGTTGCTACATATGATTCATCGTTTCGGTTAATTGATGGTGTGCATCTGCTAGTTCTTTTTCGCATTGTAAAAGCAGTGGATTTTGCGTGCTTGTTTTGGCACGCGTAATCGCTTCTTTCGCGTTTTCAATCGCCTGTTTTGCATGATCAAAAGCGTGTTCATCTAAGCTCATCGTTGCCGCTGCAACCATCTTTTTTGCCGACTCAACCGCTAAATGTGCATCTTCAATTTTCGTAAATACGCTATCAGCCTGAAGATGTGGCTTTTTTGGATTTTGTGTCATCGTCATCCCTCCTCGTTTTATAGTATTTGTGTGAAAAGAGGACAGTATGTAATAAAAAAGACCAGCGTTTGCTGGTCTTTCCGTCGAGCTATATATGAATCATCTCAGACGATTATAATTTCACTACGTTTGCAGCTTGAGGACCACGGTTTCCTTGAACGATTTCAAAAGAAACAGCTTGACCTTCTTCTAACGTTTTGTAGCCTTCACCTTGGATTGCTGTGAAGTGTACGAATACATCATCTCCGCCTTCAACTTCGATGAATCCGTAACCTTTTTCATTGTTAAACCATTTTACTTTACCGTTTTGCATAATACTGAATCCTCCTAATACCTTTTAGCCGAACAGGCTAATAAAAAAATTTTTCATATAACGGAATATACTCACAGCAACCAATCGGTGCAGGACATATATTCAGTTAGATGATACTTAGACTATACACGAATGATGAGGAAGAGTCAAGACAAAAAGGCGATTTTTTCAAAAAATTTTTTAAGAGGAGGATTTTCACCATAAGTGCATAACATTAAAAGTAAGGAGAATAGAAAGGGGAGTGAACGGCATGTATCGTGGTCACATTTGCGGGAAAGAAGTGATCATTAAGTTAAGCAATCATGTACGGAAGCAAAAAGTCGATCAAGAAAAGCTATATCAAACGGTTTTAGCATTTAGCGAGGCAGCATTTGATCAACAGAAAGAACAATTTGGCATTGTAAGCAAACAAGGTTTAATTGTAGCCTCAGTTGAACAGCACGATTTGCCTGTTATTTCGGTGGATTATATTATTCCGTCCCATCATGTGTATGAATAAAGTCCAGAAAAATCTGGGCTTTATTTATGTTGTAATCGTCATCGGGTGAATTTTTTATAGAAAAAAATTTTGAAAATATGTATGATCTTAAGTATACACATGAGAATAAAGGCGGGAAGGTATAATGGTAAAACAATGGACGATTCGGACGACGAGGCGAGATGAGTTTGTAGACATTACTTCACTTGTTCAATCCTTTATTACAGAGAGTGGGATACAAGAAGGAATTGCCGTTGTTTATTGTCCACATACAACGGCTGGGATTACGATTAATGAAAATGCTGATCCAGATGTTAAGCGGGACATGATTCGCCGTTTTGATGAACTGTATCCTTGGTATCATTCGCTCGATCGGCATGGTGAAGGGAACACAGCAGCACATATGAAAGCAAGCACAGTTGGATCATCAGCGCATGTCGTGGTCACAAAAGGTCAGTTGCTTCTCGGGACATGGCAAGGTATTTATTTTTGTGAATTCGACGGACCGCGAACACGCACATTTTATGTGAAGGTGATCGAAGGATGAATGGACAACGTATTTTGCCAGCAGTGCGCTCAATGAAAGATTTTGATAAACTAATAAAAATGAATTATGAATACGGGGTATTTTTAGACATTCATATCGGTATGTTGAAAAGTGTGTATACATATGCAAATGAGCATGGGAAAAAAATGTTTCTTCACGTTGATTTAATACAAGGGTTAAAAAGCGATGAATATGCAACAGAATTTTTATGCCAGCTCGTTAAACCATACGGACTGATCTCAACAAAAAGTAGTGTGATTACGAAAGCAAAGCAAAAAGGTGTTGTTGCGATTCAACGCACATTTATTATTGATTCAAATGCGTTTGAGCGAAGCGTTCAACTTGTAGAAAAAACAAACCCGGACTACATTGAAGTGTTGCCGGGTGTTGTTCCGAAAGTCATCTCTCAACTTCATGAACGAACCGGGAAAAAAATTATTGCTGGAGGGTTAATTGAAAATGGAACCGAAGTTGAAGCCGCACTTGCGGCAGGGGCTGTTGCGGTAACGACATCAAATGTCGAACTTTGGCGATATTTTGAACCAAAATAATGCAAAAAATCTGTTGACAACGTTTTCAAAGTTTATTAGTATTGTAGACAAGTTAATCAATTTTGTGACGGAGAAACGGAGACTCACGCATGTTCCATGTGACGGGATATGTGTGAGTCTTTTTGTTTCTGTCAAAATAAAATAGCAAAGGGGTGGGAGAGGCTATGACACCATTTATAGCCGAAATTGTAGGAACTGCATTATTAGTTATTTTTGGGGGGGGGTGTGCGCTGCTGTTAGTTTGAAGAAGTCATTTGCTCAAAATGGTGGTTGGATTGTGATCGCAATGGGATGGGGACTTGGTGTAGCCATTGCAGTATATGTCGTTGGGCAATATAGTGGCGCTCATCTAAATCCTGCGGTTACGTTAGCTTTAGCATTTAACGGAGATTTTCCTTGGACTCAGGTTCCTAAATATGTTCTAGCTCAAATGATTGGTGCGATGATTGGTGCAACGTTTGTGTTTTTGTATTATTTACCACATTGGAAAGAAACAGAAGATGCAGGTGTGAAGCTTGGTGTTTTCTCTACAGGACCGGCAATTCCAAATCGTTTTGCCAACTTGCTTAGCGAGACTTTAGGGACATTTATTTTAATTATTGGAATTCTAGCAATTGGAGCAAATAAGTTTACAGAAGGTTTAAATCCGATTATTGTTGGATTTTTTATAGTTAGTATAGGTCTTTCTCTCGGTGGAACAACTGGATATGCGATTAACCCAGCGAGAGATTTGGGTCCAAGAATTGCACACTTTTTGTTGCCTATACCAGGAAAAGGGAAATCGAATTGGGGATATGCTTGGATCCCAGTTATCGGTCCGATATTAGGTGGCTCGTTAGGTGGACTTTTTTATAAAGCTGTTTTTACAGGACAAATGACCCAATCATTCTGGTATATTTTCATTCTAACGATATTTGTTTTAATGATCGCGTTTGTATCAGAATACAGAAAAAATGACAACCCACAGATAGCAAAAAAAATGACAATACAGTAGAAATCATGAGAGGAGAATGAAATATGGATAAGTACATTTTAGCTCTTGATCAAGGAACAACAAGTTCACGTGCCATTTTATTTAATCAAAAAGGAGAAATTGTGCATATGGCACAAAAAGAGTTTACACAATATTTTCCTCAGCCAGGATGGGTCGAGCATAATCCGAATGAAATTTGGGGATCTATTTTAGCCGTTATTGCGACAGTATTGTCAGAAGCAGCTGTTGAACCAAAACAAATTGCGGCTATCGGTATTACGAACCAACGAGAAACGACGGTAGTATGGGATAAACAAACAGGACAGCCAATTTATCATGCGATTGTATGGCAATCACGTCAAACAGCACAAATTTGCGAGCAATTAAAACAGGCTGGATATGATGAGATATTTCGAAAAAAAACAGGTTTGCTCATTGACGCTTACTTTTCAGGAACGAAAGTGAAATGGATTTTAGATCATGTCGAAGGCGCACGTGAAAAGGCGGAACGCGGTGACTTATTGTTCGGAACAATTGACACATGGCTTACTTGGAAATTATCTGGAGGAAAAGCACATGTAACGGACTATTCTAATGCGTCAAGAACGTTAATGTTCAACATTTATGAACAAAAATGGGATGATGAGCTACTTGATATTTTACGTGTGCCAAAAACGATGTTGCCGGATGTTCGACCATCTTCAGCAATTTACGCACATACAGCACCGTACCATTTCTTTGGGCAAGAAGTGCCGATCGCTGGCATTGCAGGAGATCAACAGGCAGCTTTGTTCGGGCAAGCATGCTTTGAAGAAGGAATGGCGAAAAACACATATGGTACAGGATGCTTTATGTTAATGAATACAGGTGAAAAAGCAGTTCAATCTAAACACGGCTTATTAACGACAATTGCATGGGGAATTGATGGGAAAGTTGAATATGCGCTAGAAGGAAGCATTTTCGTTGCTGGATCTGCCATTCAATGGTTACGTGACGGATTGCGGATGATTAAGGAAGCAAAAGATAGCGAAGCATATGCGATAAAAGTACAATCAACAGATGGCGTATATGTGGTGCCTGCGTTTGTAGGACTCGGAACACCATATTGGGACAGCGATGTACGAGGAGCGGTATTTGGTTTGACACGTGGCACAACAAAAGAACATTTCATTCGAGCGACACTTGAGTCGCTTGCATACCAAACAAAAGATGTATTAACAGCAATGGAAGCAGATGCAGACATTACGTTAAAAACATTGCGTGTTGATGGTGGAGCAGTAAAAAATAACTTTTTGATGCAATTTCAAAGCGATATTCTTGGCGTACCAGTTGAGAGACCAGTTGTGAACGAAACAACTGCTCTCGGTGCTGCTTATTTGGCGGGACTTGCAGTTGGATATTGGCAAAGTAAAGAAGAAATTGCGAAGCAGTGGAATATTGATCGTGCTTTCGAACCGAAAATGGAGGATGGCACTCGACAACGTCTATATGATGGATGGAAAAAAGCAGTTCGCGCTGCACAAATGTTTAAATAAAGAGTCAAATCGACTGTCTTTTGGACAGTCGGTTTTTTTACAAATAAAACTATGTTCTAAATAATCAATAAGAAAAACGAAATATTTCGTCAATATAATCGTTTTCATATGAAAGAAAATGTGCTAATATAATCAGTAAAAAGACAAAAAATTTTCGTTTTTAAAGAAATGTGAGGGTTATATGGTATACGATGGCATTATTTTAGGCATTTTAATTGGTTTATTTCGCGGAGGTAATTTTAAAGGAATTGCAACGTTGAAACTAAAAGGCGGTTGGATTTTCCCAGTGTTGTTGCTTGTGCAATGGATTTTCTTCCTATTGCAAGACCGAATCGCGGTTTTAGCGAATATAAGCAACACTACATTTATTATCGTTTACATTATTGGATTAACATTTATTTGGCTTAACCGTCATTATCCAGGAATGAAAACGATTTTTGTCGGGGTGCTCTTGAATTTCGTTGTCATCGCCTTAAACGGTGGGAGAATGCCTGTATCGCTCGAAGCTACACAAGCAGTTTTAGGACAAGAATACGTTGAACTTTTAAAAACGGGACTTTACGGAAAACATACGATTATTACAGCTGATACCATTCTCCCGTTTTTAGGTGACATTATCCCATTAGCACCGCCTTATCCGCGAGCAAAAGTCATTAGCATTGGCGATGTTGTTATGAATATCGGTGTCTTTTTGTTTATTCAGTACTTAATGATGAAAGAAAAACAAACAAATTCTCTTCAACCAACACATGAAGGGAGGTGAAAAGCATGAACGCACGCGTGAAAAATGTACTTATCAATCTCATCGTTATCGGTTCTGTTGTTGTGGCGTTGACGTCTGCAATTAAAGTAATTGGATAGGGGGGGTATCACTCCCTTTATTTATATTGTTCTTATAAAAAATACAGCTTCAGGATGAGTGATAGGCATATGACGATTCGATCCAAAGTATATATTTGTATTTTAGGGATATTTGCTTGCGTTTTGAGTGCTTTAATGTTTGATTTCTCTATTCCCTTTCCAACTCTTGAAGAATGGGTGTGGATTTATTTTTTATCTATTTCGTCATTTATTCTTAGTCGTTTTGAAATTCAGATTGTCCAAAATAAAAGCTCGTTTTCTATGGATTCAGCTGTTTTTTTGGCAGCATCTCTTCATTTCGGATTTTTTATTTCATTTTGGGTTTTGTTGCTTTTTTATTTGATGCAAATGACTTATAATCGAACTGTTCCAATATGGGCTCATTTTCTGAATTTTTTTATGTATTTAATCATGATACTTGTTACTAGCTTTTCGTTTAGTTTTTTGAACGGAAAAGTGGGAGGAGAAATTGTATATAATCTATCTCCTTATTTTTTGAGTTTAATTGTGTATTTTTCAATTAATGTAATTATTTTGATTGGATTTTATCGTTCTGCACAATCAAGATTTACTGGGATATTTAACCTAGGTCTTTTAAAAGAAGTATTTTTTGTGTATTTTGTCACGCTTCTTCTTTCTTTAGTGCTTATTATTTTAATTGATAACGAAGGATTTTTCGGATTGTTTTTGTTTACGGTTTTAGTTGTTTTATTATCCATTACATTTGGAAAAGTGCTCGAGTGGTATCAAGAAATGTCCAATCAAGTAAATAAAGATTACCTCACCGGCTTATATAACCACGGATATTTTAAAGATTATTTAAAGGAATTGTTTCGAGAGACGAAAAAAACGGGCGGGCAGTTCTCACTTGCTTTTTTAGATTTAGATGATTTCAAAAAATATAATGATTATCATGGTCATGTGCAAGGTGACCGATTATTAAAATTTGTTGGGGAGTATTTAAAAAACGAAACGAAAGAACGTGGTTTTACTGTTGCACGGTACGGTGGAGAAGAGTTTGCGATTATTTTACCAAATATATCTAAATATGAAGCGGCAGCTTTTATGGATCAATTGCGAAAAAAATTGAATGATACACCGTTTGATGGAGTTGAGCGCCTTCCGTACCGTTGTATTTCGTTCTCGTGTGGAATTGCTGAGTATGAATCTGGCATGTATGAGGAAAGTGAATTGTTACATAAGGCAGACGAAGCGCTTTATTATTCGAAAGCGCAAGGGAAAAATAACGTACAATTATATGATGCGAAAAGAATATCTCGTGATGCGTTAAAATTTAAAGAAGATTTAGATGCTATTGAAGAGCAGTTGAAACTGCTTCTCTATAAGGATGTATATACATATCGCCATAGTAAACGTGTATTCAAATATGCGATGGAATTTAGCGATCGCTTACCTCTTACAGAGGAAGAAAAACGAACTCTCGTTTTAGGAGCACTTGTTCATGACATCGGAAAAATCGAAGTTTCGCGGGATATTATTAACAAAACAAGCCAACTTGATCCTGATGAATGGGAAATAATGAAAAAACACGTCATATGGGGGAAAGAAATTGTCCTTTCTGATGGTCGATTTGAAGAAGTCATTCCTCTTGTTGAACTTCATCATGAACGTTACGACGGACGAGGCTATCCTTATGGATTAAAAGGCGAAGAAATTCCAAAATTAGCACGTATTTTATGCATTATTGACTCATTTGATGCGATGACAACAGACCGCCCGTATCAACGAACAAAAACATTCTCCGAAGCCATTGTTGAATTGCGACGTTGTTCTAGTACGCAATTCGATCCTCAATATGTCGAGCCATTTATCCAAATGATTGAAGAATATTATCCTGAGAAAATTGCAAATGAAACTGTCTCAACATGAGGCAGTTTTTATTTTTCTGAAATATGATTGTTTTTGAATGATATGTGAAAAAATAATGATAATTTTTGATTGAAAATGAATGAATTTGATTGATTTTTTGATGATACTTCGGTATGATAAAGATGTAAGCGGTTTAAAAAGGAGGTGTAAAATTGTTAACACCAGAACGACATCGTATTATTTTGCAGTTGTTACAGGAAAAAGAAGTGGTAAAGTTGCATGAATTCGTTGAAGCTACACAATGTTCAGAGTCAACAATTCGACGTGATTTAAGCCAGCTAGAGAAAGAAAAAAAATTAAAGCGTGTCCACGGCGGGGCGGCGTTATTACAACAAAAAAGAGAAGAGTTGAGCGTTTTTGAAAAATCGACCAAAAACATTCATGAAAAACAGCTCATCGGCAAATATGCAGCCAGTCTTATTCAAGATGGAGATTGTATTTATTTAGATGCGGGAACGACAACCTTACAGATGATCCCTTATATCGAAGCAAAAAATATCGTTGTAGTCACTAACGGTATTATGCATATTGAGGCACTATTAGAAAAAGACATCCCAACATATCTCGTTGGCGGACTCATTAAGAAAAAAACGAATGCATTAATTGGTCGAGGAGCTATTCACTCGTTGCAACAGTATAGCTTTGACAAATGTTTTATCGGTGTAAACGGCGTTCATATTGATTTTGGTTATACAACCCCAGATCCTGAAGAAGCATTTATGAAACAAACAGCGATTCATTTATCACAACAAGCTTTTGTATTAGCCGATCACTCAAAATTAAACGAAAGTACGTTTGCCAAAATTGCACCATTACAAGAGGCAACGATGATTACGGATGAAACAGATGAAGAGTTGCTGGCAATGTATGAAGCAAAAACGACAGTAGAGGTTGTGAAATCATGATTTATACATGTACGTTAAATCCTTCCGTCGATTATGTTGTTGAAGCACAACAGATCGAACTTGGAAAATTAAATCGAGCAACAAAAACGGCATATTTTCCAGGCGGGAAAGGGATTAATGTATCACGCGTATTGAAGCGACTACATGTTCATAATGTTGCGCTCGGTTTTATTGGTGGATTTACGGGGCAATTTATTGCCGATGAATTGAAACGAGAGCATATTTTAACAGATTTTATTACTGTGCCTGGACAAACGCGACTAAACATTAAATTAAAAGGGGAAAAAGAAACGGAAATAAATGGGGAAGGACCGATCATTAGCGACGAACATAAAGAAGCGTTAATTGCTAAAATTAAGCAATTAAAAAAAGGAGATATACTCGTTTTAGCAGGAAGCCTTCCGCCGTCAGTAGATGATACATTTTACGTCACGATGATGGAAGAAGCAAAAAAACGGCGGGTTGCTGTTGTTGTTGATACGAGTGGCAATGCACTGAAACAAGCCGTTGCATACGAGCCGTTTTTACTTAAACCGAACCAAATCGAGCTTGGAGAATTGTTTGGAGTCAGTATTCATAGTCGTCATCAAATGTTGGAATACGGGAAAAAACTGATTAACGATGGTGTCCAGCACGTTATTGTTTCACTTGCTGGGGATGGGGCCATTTTGTTCCATAAAGATGTGATATTAGTCGCTCAAGCTCCAAAAGGAATAGTAAAAAATTCGGTTGGTGCTGGTGATTCGATGGTAGCGGGGTTTTTAGCTGCATATATGAACGAAGCATCGCTTGAAGAAGCGTTTCGTTATAGTGTTGCCGCGGGGAGTGCCACAGCATTTTCTGAAGATTTATGCACAGAAGAAGAGGTTCATCGCTTATTAGATGAAGTAAAAATCATACGAATGGAGGAGCGTGTATGAGAATAACTGAGTTGTTGACGGAAGATACGATTGTTCTTGATTTGAACGCGCGAACAAAAAAAGAAGTGATTGAAGAATTAGTAGACGTTCTTGAGAAGGAAGGAAAATTAAACAATCGTCAAACGTTTATTGAAGCAATTTTTGCCCGTGAAGCGCAAAGCACGACAGGGATTGGCGAAGGAATTGCGATCCCTCATGCAAAAACGAAAGCGGTGCGCACGCCAGCTGTTGTTTTTGGACGTTCAAAAGAAGGAATTGATTACGATTCGTTAGACGGAAAACGAAGCCATTTGTTTTTTATGATTGCAGCACCAGAAGGAGCCAATAACACACATTTAGAAGCGTTATCTCGATTATCCACATTATTAATGGACTCATCATTTCGATCAAAAATTGAAAACGCTTCAACAAAACAACAGATTATTCAAGCGATTCAAGAGAAGGAGGGAGAAATGGTGACAGAAGAAAAACAACCATATGGAAAGAAAAAAGTGTTAGCTGTTACGGCTTGTCCGACAGGAATTGCGCATACGTATATGGCTGCTGACGCTTTAAAGGCAAAAGCAAAAGAAATGGGAGTAGATATAAAAGTAGAAACAAACGGCTCAAGTGGTGTGAAAAATGAGTTAACACAACAAGAAATTGAAGAAGCGGTCGCGATTATCGTCGCGGCGGATAAACAAGTGGAAATGGATCGATTTGATGGCAAATATGTCATCCAAGTACCTGTTGCCGATGCGATTCGTAAACCAGAACAACTCATTGATCGAGCATTAAAGCAAGATGCTCCAATTTATCGTGCAAGTGGTGGAAACCGTTCGTATGAACCAAAAGAACGAACAGGGTTTTATAAACATTTAATGAACGGCGTATCGAATATGCTTCCGTTCGTTGTTGGTGGCGGTATTTTAATTGCAATCTCATTTATTTTCGGTATTAAAGCATTTGATCCAAATGATCCGTCATTCCACCCGATTGCGAAAGCGCTCATGGACATTGGTGGAGGCAGTGCTTTTGCGCTTATGATTCCTGTGTTAGCTGGCTTTATCGCAATGAGCATTGCAGATCGCCCAGGATTTGCGCCCGGAATGGTCGGGGGATTTATGGCAGCAAATGGTGGTGCTGGTTTTTTAGGTGGTCTTATCGCTGGCTTTTTAGCAGGTTATCTTGTTGTAGGGTTGAAAAAATGGTTTGGTCGTTTGCCACAATCGCTTGAAGGAATTAAACCTGTCCTTCTTTATCCGTTATTCGGGATATTGCTTACAGGACTTATTATGATGTATATCGTTATTGATCCAGTAAAAGCACTAAATGAAGGAATGAAAACATGGCTTGAAAATATGGGTACAGGCAACCTTGTTTTACTTGGTCTTGTTCTTGGGGGGATGATGGCGGTTGATATGGGTGGACCGATTAATAAAGCGGCGTTTACGTTTGGCATTGCGATGATTGATGCGGGAAATTATGCACCACATGCAGCTATTATGGCAGGTGGAATGGTTCCACCGCTCGGATTGGCGCTTGCAACAACGTTATTTAAAAAGAAATTCACAAAAGCAGAGCGAGAAGCGGGCAAAACGTGCTATATTATGGGAGCTTCGTTTATTACAGAAGGAGCTATTCCGTTTGCGGCAGCTGATCCAGGACGCGTCATTCCATCCATCATCATCGGTTCAGCGATTGCTGGAGCATTGACAATGATGTTTGGTATTGGTCTTCCTGCACCACATGGCGGAATTTTCGTAATCCCGATTGTAAAAGGAAATTCGTTCTTGTATATGCTTGCGATTTTAATTGGTTCGCTTGTCACAGCATTAATGGTCGGATTGTGGAAAAAAGAAGTAAAAGAGTAATAGATAAAGAGCGTACGATGACAAAATCGTGCGCTTTTTTTAAAAAAACATTTTGACACAGATAATCATTATCACTTAATATATAATTATTGAAAATGATTATCAATAATATAGATAGGGGGATGACTAATGTCAAAAGTGATTATGATATTTACAAGCATGACAGGAAATACAGAGGAGATGGCTGAAGCGATTGCTGAAGGTGTTCGCGAACAAGGGATTGAATTAGATGTCAAAGAGGTATTAGACGCCACCGCGACAGAGCTTGGGCAATACGACGGTATTTTACTCGGGGCGTATACGTGGGGAGACGGTGAATTACCAGATGATTTTTTAGATTTTTATGATGAGTTAGATGATGTTGATTTAACAGGAAAAAAAGCGGCAGTTTTCGGTTCGTGCGATTCAAGTTATGAAAAATACGGCGCTGCGGTTGATATTTTAATTGAAAAGTTGCAACAACGAGGAGCGGAAGTCATTCTCGATGGACTAAAGATCGAACTGACGCCCACAACTGAAGATAAACAATTATGTATTACCTTCGGTCGAGACTTTGCAAAACAGTTATAAAAGGTCGTTTCGCACACGACCTTTTATAAATTAAACTATGTTCTAAATAATCTATATAAAAAGAACAAGTTAATAACTCAATAACTAACTTGTTCAAATGAAGAGCGCTCTGATGATTTTTCGATATCCGACTTATAATAAGATGGAAAATACATATATACATCTGTTCCTTCACCAACTTCGCTATGAATAAATAAATCTCCTTTCATTGTTTCAACAATACGGTATACAACCATCATCCCAAGCCCCGTCCCTTTTGTTCCTTTCGTTGTAAAATAAGGTTCTCCTAAACGTTCAATTTGTTCTTTTGTCATTCCAACTCCTGTGTCACCGATATGAATAAGTACGTAATCTTTATCAATAGACACATGAATACGCAATACTCCTCCGTTTGGCATCGCTTCAATCGCATTTTTCATGACGTTTAATAAACATTGTTGGAACTTTTGGCGTTCTCCTTTCACTGCAAATGGTACAAGAGATGTTTGAATTTCGATGCTGTTCATATTGGCGAGAGGGCGTAAAATATCAATTACTCGCTCAATTTCGGTTTTTACATTTAATTTTTCGACGTGCTCTGGTGCTGGTTTTGCGAACGTTAAATAATCGGTAATAATCGCCTCTGCACGATCAATTTCTTCAATGGCGATTTGAATATATTGTTTATCTTTATAATTCATTCGTTCGCTTTGTAATAACAATTGCATAAATCCTCTCGATACGGTTAATGGGTTGCGCACTTCATGTGAAATCGAGGCGGCTAAATGTCCAACAACTTCCATTTTTTCAGCACGAATAATACGTCGGCGAAGCTCGCTATGTTTTCGAATCGTTTCAGTAATATAAGCCCCTAAAAACGCGGCAAGTGGTTGCGCTGGAAAATATGTAGAGATGATATGTAAAATTTCATATTCATTGTCAATCCATATGCTAGAAAGTATTGTTGTTAAAATAGCTGTTCCGATAGATAAAAGAATAATGAAAGTCATTCGTTGTTTGGAAGACCAAGATGTTTGAAATTTTCGATAAAAGAAGAAACAAGCACTAACTTGAATTGTTGTAATCACTATTGTTACAACAATACCTTCTGCGCTTCCAACGATGATACGATAAATCACAGTAATAACTGAAAGAAAAAGAGCAGAAAATGCCCCGCCATATAAACCGCCAATCCAAATAGCGACTTGATGTAAATCAAAAATAAATCCATCTGTCGTACTTATAGGAAATGTCATACAAAATATAATGCATACCCCAATAGCAATCGTTTTCAAGATTGTTTTTAAGTGATCGGATATGCGGCGTTCTTCAAGCCAAATCGGAATGATTAATAGCGCTAATATAATAAAAAATAAGTTTAGCAAAATCTCTTTAATTAGCGAGGGCATATAAAGCCGCTCCTTTCGACATATGTTTGAATAATTTGAATATTTTCGTCGAATCGTCTCCCTTTATTGTAAGCTAAGTTAATAATGGTGTGAATGTATAATTGTTCGATGTTTTTTGTCATGTTTCAACAAAATTTGCGCTATTTTGCATTTTCTATGATATGATGAGGAAAAAAAGGGGATGAGAGAAATGATTGAGAAAGCATTAGCAAATAAAAAAATTGTGTTATGTGCCTCGCGTAAAATAGAGGAAATGAGTTCACTTATTTCTAAACAGGGAGGTATTCCAATTTCTCGACCGGCTCAAGGAACGATGTTTTTTAATGAAGAACTAAAACAACAACTTCATCAAATCGTCAATGAGCCAGTCGATTGGTTTATTTTTACGACAGGAATTGGTGTTGAAACATTAATGAAAAAAGCAGACGAGTGGGGAGTAGGAGAAATGTTTCTTCAAGCCATTCGTCAAGCACATGTGGCGGTACGTGGTTATAAAACGATGAATGTGCTACGTACATACGGTATAAGTCCGCATATAACAGCAGATGATGGAACGACACAAGGTCTTATATGCGCTTTGGAAGGTGTGGGATGGAAAAACAAAAACGTAGTTGTTCAGCTTTACGGAGATTCCGTTCCATCATTACAACAGTTTTTAGTTAAACAAGGGGCTTTGTATAAAGAAGTATGGCCGTATCTTCATACTCCACCTACATCAGATGTAATGAAACAGCTTATTGACGAAATTATTTCTCGTTCTGTGCAAGCGGTTTGTTTTACATCAGCGATTCAAGTACGCTTTTTCTTTTCGTTTGTGAACGAAGGTGGATATGCACAAGAAATAAAACGAGCATTTGACGGTGACGTTGTGGCTGTTGCGGTAGGAAAAGTAACGAAAGAAGCGTTACACGAGGAAGGGATTGCGCATGTCATTGCTCCAGCTCACGAACGGATGGGGGCGATGATCGTTGAATTAGCGAAGTATTTTGACAAGAAGTAGACGTGCATACATCTATGCACGTCTATATACGAAATGATTCAACTGCTGTGCGTAACTGATCGCCAAATTGTGCAAGCGTTTGGGCAGCGGAAGAAATTTGTTCGTTCATCGCTAACTGTTGTTCCATTGTCACGGCACTTTCTTTACTTCTTTTTATCACTTCGTCCGCTATTTGTTTTAGTTGTTTCATTGTTTCGGTTATTTCGTTTGAAATCGCGGTCATTTGTTCAATTGCTGCGGATGTCGTTTGTACTTTAGAAAACACTTGTTCTACTGATTGATTAATAACTTGAAATGAACGTTCTGCTGTGTCATAGTATGTCGTGCCATCAACAAGTTTTTTCGTGTTTTCCTCCATGGCTTGCGTTACTCTTTTGTTTCGACCTCTATTTGATTTAGGCTTCTTACTCCTTTCTCTATTTGTCCAATTTATTATATGTTATATGTTTGAAAAAAGAAGATGTTTGGATAAACAAAATAAAAAGGCATCCCACTGTTAACTTGGGATCCCTTTTTTGAGTTTTGAAATCGTTGGGATTGAAAGTGTCCGATGTTCACGCGCTTGACCGATAAAAAGTAAGCTAAATGGTGTGGCTTGTATCATATAACAAATGCCGACCGAAGCCACGGTTGTAATTGTAAACAAGATCACCGCTTGTAACAGTGAATATATCGTTGTCGGAACGGTCGGTGCAAGCACATATAAGAAAAACATATGCCCGATATATGCCCCATACGTATATCGGCTAACGAAACGTAACGTTGTATATAGTCGTGATTTTGTTTGTACGATAGTAATTGACAAACCGTATAACAAAACAATTTCTGATGTAACATATAACCCCATCGACGGCTTTAAATACGTAATCGCGCTTAAATTGATAGAAAAAACACCTTGAGATATAAACAACTCATAACAAACAAAAATAAAAAGCGATAAAAATAAAAACGTGTTAAGCGGAATGGCTCGAATAACAAATTTTCTCCAAGATGGCAATGTGTACGCAGCCATACTACCTAAACAAAAATAGAAAAAATAAGCTAAAAATGTACGGTCAACGTAATGTATATATGATTTGCTTTGAACGATTGGAGAAATGAATGTAATGAAGCCCATGTAAGTGATCGCACTAACGATAATAAATAATTTCCAATATTTCTTTTCATTAAGCCATCGGAAAAATGGAACAATGGCGGCAATAAGCAAATGAAATTGTATAATCATGACGACGTACCATAAATGAGGAGCTGCTTCTCCAAGCAATAGTTGTTTCACCGCTTCAAATACATGTGAATGACTAGAAAATAATATCAAATAAATAAACGACCATGTTATATATGGAACAATGAGCTCTCTCCATTTATGGGACATGTAACGTGAATAATGAATCGCATCTGTTTGTTGTGCGATATGAAATCCGACTAAAAAGACGAACACGGGCGCAGAAAATTTGACGACTTGAAACAATATACTGATCATAATCGCTTCCTCAGCATGTGGAGAGCGATGATTCATAACATATAATAACGCACTTTGAAAAACAACAGCGAAAAATGCTAAACTTTTCATAACGCTTAGTTCTGCAGGTGTTTTTTTTATCATTTTTTCTCACCAGCTTCATTTGTCAATTTGTTCATATACTAGTATAATGCTAATAGTTTCACAAAGTTGGTTGAAGAAATGAATATTTATTGAAAAAACAGTCGCAAATTCATGAATGTTAATAATAAATGTCATGTGAAACGTTTACAAAAAGGGAGGTGAAAAACCATGCGTTATCATACTCATATTGTTTCATCATTAGCCATTGGTGCTGGAATTGCAACGTATACCTCTATATCTTTTACTGTTACCTATGCAGCCGGATTAGCGATTGGAGGATTGCTTCCTGATATCGATGAGCCAAACTCATACATTGGTCGCCGTTCGCTTGGTGTGGCAAAACAAGTAAAAAAGGCGTTCGGTCATCGCGGGTTTACGCACTCGCTATTAGCATGGGGAGCGATCACAGCCGTTTTATTATCACAACATTTTTCTCCTTTTACGCTCGGGATATGTCTCGGTTATGCATTTCATGTTTTAGCTGATTATTGTTCGAGTCAAGGTGTTCCGCTACTTTGGCCATTTTCTAAAAAAAGATATCGTTTTATTGTTACATATCGAACATCTAGTTTTCTTGAAACCGTGCTTTTTTACTGTTTTCTCGCATTGTTCATCTATTTTTTAACAAACGTTGCGATAGGAGAGAACAGTTCGTTCTTTTCGTTTTCATTTATTGATTTTTCTGAATAAATTGAATATGATTATGTTGAGATTGACAAAAATGGGGGATGAGGATGAAAACGGCAGATTTATGTGATCAATACAGGGAACGTGTACGAGTTTGTTCACTGACATTTCGAAGTTACGGTGGAAAAACATCATTTTATGGATCGATTACAACGGTAGATGTTTTCGAAGATAATGTCCTTGTTCGAGAAGCGTTAGAAACAGTACCAGCAGGAAGTGTAGTCGTTGTTGATGGAAAAGGATCAAAACAATGTGCGCTTGTGGGTGATCGCCTCGCACAAATTGCATGTGACCGTCAATTAGCAGGCATTATTGTACATGGATGTATTCGTGATTCGAAAGAAATAAGTACGATGCCGATTGGTGTACTCGCCCTCGGAACATGTCCGCGCAAAAGTAAAAAAGAAGGAAAAGGGAAACGAGACACAGTTGTTTATTTCGGGGATATAGAGTGGAAGCCGGGTACATACGTATATGTTGATGAAGATGGTGTGATTGTTTCAGACGATCCATTACATGAATAGCAATGTTTTTGGTTATCCTATCGTCTAGGGGATAAGAACAGCTAAAATAATTTTACCCGTGGTGCTAGATAAAATCGAGTAAGCAAAAAAGTAGCCCTTGCCTGTGGATCTCCTGTAGAATGAAAGTGCGATCCAACATTCGAAAG
>NZ_JBTZSY010000089.1:0-3115 GCF_054815885.1 Anoxybacillus sp. TBDG-1 | reverse complement strand
AATCGAATTTCCAATTTCGATGATGTTTCACCTTGACATATTACCGCAGGACTTTAATCTTTTTTATTTTTAAATATATGTTCACCTTTTTTCGGTATGACAAGCCTATATAAAAAGGGAAGGTGTATTATCCCTTCCCAATCGAAACTTTTCTTTTCTTCGCTTCTCGAAGGAGAAATAAGTATTTTGCCTCAGCAATCTTCAAATCAAATATAACTTTTTCAGACGGCTCAACACTTTTTTCTATTAATTGCTTTTTTCCCATCCACTCATCCCGATAATGCTGCAGCCGTTCAATGAGTTGGTCGTTAAATTGTTTGCGTAGCCACCCTTTTCGTTTCCAAAACACTACAATTCCCTTCTTCCTTCAAGAGCTTTCGATAACGTCACTTCATCCGCGTATTCTAAATCACCACCAACTGGTAATCCATGGGCAATGCGCGTAATTTTAACACCTGTTGGCTTTAGTAGTCGGGAGATATACATAGCCGTTGCCTCTCCTTCAATATTCGGATTCGTTGCTAAAATGACTTCTTGAACCGTTTCGTCTTGAAGGCGTCTAAGCAACTCAGCAATTTTAATATCCTCTGGACCGATCCCTTCCATCGGAGAGATTGCCCCATGTAATACATGATATAGACCGTTATATTCTTTCATTTTTTCCATAGCGATAACGTCTTTCGGATCTTGAACAACGCAAATAATCGAACGATCTCGTTTGTCATCTTCACAAATATAACAAGGATCTTTATCGGTAATATGACCGCATGATGAACAATATGTTAAATTTCTTTTCGCATTTACGAGCGCTTTTGCAAAGTCTAACACCACATCTTCCTTCATGTTTAATACAAAAAACGCCAGACGGACGGCCGTTTTCGGCCCGATGCCTGGCAATTTCATAAAACTGTCGATTAACTTCGATATCGGTTCTGGATAATACATACGAACCCCCTAGAATAACCCTGGTATGTTCAATCCCTTTGTAAACTGTCCCATTGTTTCTGCTGTTAATTCATCTACCTTTTTTAACGCATCATTTGTCGCAGCAAGCACTAAATCTTGCAACATGTCGATATCTTCTGGATCGACAACTTCCTCTTTAATTCTGACTTCTAAAATTTGCTTATGACCGTTAGCAATAACAGTCACCATTCCGCCTCCTGCTGTACCTTCAACTGTTTTTTCCGCTAATTCTGCTTGCGCTTTCTCCATATCTTTTTGCATTTTTTGCATTTGTTTCATCATTTTTTGCATATTTCCCATTCCACGCATCATGTTCATCATTCCTCCATTACTCTTTAATTTCGACTAAATTGTCACCAAACCATTTTTTCGCCTCGGAAATAAACGGGTCTTCCTGTTCGTGTTGTTCATCCTCATTTGTTTGTTGACGAATGAATTGCTCGCGGATTCGAAACCATTCATTTTCAGGAACAGGAATCGTGTCAAGCTTCTTTCCTGTCAACTCAAGTAATACTTGCTCTAAGTTGTCTTTAACATAGTTACTATTATCAGCAACCATCTTACAATGAATTTCATATTTAAATTTTAACACAAAAGCTGTGCTACTTGCTGCTACAGGCTCACTTTCTTGCAATAATGCCGCATGGGACACTTTATTTTGCTTTTTCAACAGGTCGAGCACATGTCCCCAATTCCCTTTAACAAGGGACAAATGTTGATGCGTAGCTTGGCGAAGTACTTCATGAATGCGCCCTATCGGTATTTTATAGTCTGTACGAATACTTTTTCCTGTTTTTTTCACCGATTCACTTGTTTCTGGAGCAGAGGGCTTCACACCGATTTCTTTTAGTTTCGCTAATTCTTCTTCAAGTTGTTTCACTTTCTCCTCCAACGCTGGGGAAATCGAAGTTTTGATTACTCGTTCCTCTTCATAACAAAGCTTCACAATCGCAACTTCCATGTGCACGCGTGGATGGTTCGTTAAGCGCATATCTTGTTGACTTTTACTCAACAAATCGATCGCTTCATATATAAGCGATGTTGGAATCATGTCTGAAAGCTCTCGAAAGCGCTCATCAACAAGCACGCGATGTGTCACATCCTCAAGCTGCGGGGCTGCTTTATATAAAAGCATATCTCTATAATAGTAAATTAAATCTTCGACAAGACGATTCGGATCTTTTCCTTGCTCCATTAAATTTTGAAAAAGACGTAACGCTTCAACTGTCTTCTTTTCATACATCGCGCCAATTAAATCAGCAATCTTTCGCTGCGAAACCGCACCTGTAACTGCTAACACATCTTCAAGCAACACCCGATCATCACTAAAAGAAATGGCTTGATCAAGCAAACTTAAAGCGTCACGCATTCCACCATCAGCAGCACGCGCAATCGCAAACAATGCTTCTTCCTCTACATTTATACCTTCCTTAGCGACAACCGTTTTTAAACGTGAAACGATGGACTTCAGCTCAATGCGCCGAAAATCAAAACGTTGGCATCGGGAAACGATCGTTAAAGGAATTTTATGTGGCTCTGTTGTCGCTAAAATGAAAATGACATGTTTCGGTGGTTCTTCTAATGTCTTTAATAACGCATTAAACGCCCCAATGGATAACATGTGCACTTCATCAATAATATACACTTTATACGGTGCTGAGGTTGGGGCAAATTTCACCTTATCGCGAATATCACGAATTTCATCTACTCCGTTGTTTGATGCTGCGTCAATCTCTAACACATCCGAAATTGAACCGTTCATAATGCCTAAACAAGTCGGACATTCGTTGCATGGCTCTGCTGTTGGACGGTGTTCGCAATTTACCGCTTTAGCAAAAATTTTAGCTATACTTGTTTTTCCTGTCCCACGTGGACCTGAAAATAAATATGCATGTGAAATCTTTTGTTGAAGCAGGGCATTTTGCAACGTTTTTGTCACGTGTTCTTGACCGACAACATCTTTAAAGCTTTGCGGTCGAAAAACACGATATAAAGCTTTATAACTCACGAAACTGCCCTCCTCTTTGCTCATATCTCATTTATTATATCATTAAAAAACGCATGAAAAAAGCACTTGCCTTTTAAGGCAAGTGCTTTCAGACTGTTGAAAAACGATTTTGTCAAGGACAAAATCGTTTTTCTTTTGTTA
>NZ_JBTZSY010000088.1:0-3365 GCF_054815885.1 Anoxybacillus sp. TBDG-1 | reverse complement strand
TTCGCTTGTCACACTCGGGCTAGTTGAGCGCTAGCGCTCAACTAGCACCACGGGTTATATATTTAAAAAACTAATATATTTTTCAATTTTTTGTAATTAATGATTGATGTACCAAAAATAATTTCCTATAATATATTTAAAATTTTAAAAAGTACATTTATTCTTAACAAGTTTATAATAAGAACTTTGGCTCATTATCGTAAAAGAAGATTAGAAAAGGAGGGAGAATCAGTAGAAGTTGGTGTAACTGATACTTAGAACGGTTAAAACAAGTTGTAGTCAAATTCTATGTATAAGTGGACTATTTCATCAAACAGGGCTTGACTGAAATTCCTACATACTAGTGAAGTAGTAATTTAATGAATGTAAAAAATTAAATGAGGAGGCTTTAGTATGAGTATCCTGATCATTAATAAGGCACCTTATTCCAAATCCCCATACGATGTTTGGTTGCAAGAATTGAATGAAGATATACTGATGCTGACAACAACGAAACAGACAGAAGAATGTACGAACTATCGATTGGTTGAAGCATTTGATCATTACGAAACCAATGGCGCTATTGAGGTTCGTGCATTGGAATTGTATGAAACGTATAAGTTTCGGACAATCATCGCAACGTCAGAATATGACCTTTTACGTGCAGGTAGGTTACGGGATGTATTGGGAATTGAGGGTCAATCTTGGGAAAGCGCCCTTGCGTTTCGTAACAAGATCATTATGAAAGAGCGAGTACGAGAAGCTGGTCTGAAAGTTCCTGATTTTACTAAAATAGAATCAGCTGTTGATCTGTATAATTTTATCCAGAAATACGGATATCCTGTGGTTATCAAACCGATATATGGAATGGGATCAATCAATACGGTAGTATTGCGTAATCGCAACGAACTAATGGATTATCTGGTTAATGGACTGGTATCTAATCTCGAGGTGGAGACATTCATTGAAGGGGATATGTATCATATCGATGGACTTGTGTTGAACGGAGAGATTGTCCATTGTTGGCCTTCTAAATATGTTAATGGGTGTCTTGCTTTTCAAAATGAGAAGTTTCTCGGAAGCTATCAGCTTGACGCGGATAATCCTTTAACCTCTCGGTTGATAGATTTTGTCGGCCATGTGCTTGAAGCGTTACCTACCCCAGATATTACTACGTTTCATGCTGAAGTATTCCATACACCAAATGATGAATTAGTATTCTGTGAAATTGCCAGTCGAACGGGTGGAGCTATGGTACGTGACACAATCCAACAGGGGTTTGGATTTGATATCAACCAGATTTGTGTACAGGCTCAATGCGGGTTGGAGGTCACAGTTCCGATACGTTCGCTTCGTGGTGAAGGTCCGCAAATGCCAAGTGGTTGGTTGTTAATTCCGCAAAAAAAGGGAGTGCTTAAAGAGATCCCGACAACCCGCTTTGCAAACTGGGTGACGAAGCAAGTCATCTCGGCAAAGCCCGGTCAAGAATTTGATGGTTCTGTCTCAAGTGTGGATGCCATAGCAAAATTTTGCGTCGTAGGTGATTCAGAAGCACAAGTAGCTGCTCGTATTCAACAGTTGGCAGCGTGGTTTGAACAATCCGTGGTTTGGGAGGGTAAATTTGATTGTTTGCACAATTAAGAGAATTCAACCGATTTCATCCGATTATCCGTTTTCTGTTGTTTGGTACAATGATTATGCGGGCGGCAAGGTCGATGTCCATGCCATTTTTAGCAATTTATCTCTATCGGCAGACAGGTTTGTCTTCTGACCTAATTGGGATAATTATCGGATTAGGGTTTTTAGCTAGTACCATAGGTGGAATTTTTGGAGGAACATTGTCGGATAAGATTGGTAGAAAAAAAGTTATGCTAATTGCTCTCTTTATCTGGAGCTTAGTGTTCCTACTGTTTGGATGTGTTAAACACCCTGTCTTGTTTATAATACTAAACATCATCAATGGTCTGTGCAACTCGTTTTTTGAACCTGTCTCCAAAGCGTTAATGTCCGATTTATCCGATACTTCTGAGCGATTTCGAATTTTTTCTCTTCGTTATCTGGCGATTAACATCGGAGCAGCGGTAGGACCACTCGCGGGCACATATCTAGGTTTGGTGGCGAGTTCCACTCCATTTTTAATTACGGGTACAGTTTATTTTTGTTACGCATTAGCATTAACCTTAATGCTTAGGAGCATTGTCATGCAGCAGAGAGGGGAATATAAAGAACCATTTCGCCTACGAATTGCATGGGACACAATAAAAGAGGATGTTCCACTCCGCTTCTATGTGCTTGGTGGGATCATCTGGATGTTTGGATATTCCCAGATGGACAGTACTTTGATTCAATATCTAAACCATGAATTTGTAGAGGGTGTAAAGATTTTCTCTGTCTTGATAACAGTTAATGCTGTTACAGTTATTATCCTTCAGATGCCAATAACCAAATGTTTCGAAAATCGTAATCCCTTGTTTAACATAGCGGTCGGGAACACGCTGTTCATGTTCGGTAACATAGGTTTTGCATTTTCTGATGGTTCGTTTTCCTTTATCTTGTCTATGATCGTCTTTACGCTAGGAGAAATTTTAAGTTTTCCAGCTATGAATGTCCTTTTGGATGAACTAGCACCGACAAGTATGCGTGGAATGTACTATGGTATACAAAATTTTTACAATATTGGACAATTTCTTGGCCCTTGGTTAGGTGGGCTTATCTTGGGATTATACGGAGGAGCAACCCTTTTTCTGATCGTTTCCTTTTCTACGCTCATTGTCTTGTATATTTATTGGCGAGGTCGTCAAAAGTACTTAGCATCGGGTAAGCATCGAGAAAAACACCTAGTCGTTTAGTTTAACAAATATATTTTTTAGTGGGAAATATTTAAACAAAGGCTTGATTATAAATGATAAATGTTTAATTTTTCAGGACAGGTACTTATGAAGTTTTAAATATCGCTCAAAACAATTCGTTCCATTTAGACAAATTTAAATTTTTTAAAAAGTTATATATAAAACAATAATCAAACACAAAATGGGTTGGGAGAGGGGAAGAAGATTGAATAGCACTGCAGAAAGAATGTTGGCGGTTCTAAAAGAGAACGGATACAATCATTTTACTGGCGTTCCCTGCTCACTTTTGAAGGGAATTTTTAAGCTATTGGAATCAAAGGCGAATGAGGTGGATGAAGGCATTTTCTATGTACCAGCGGTTCGTGAAGATTCAGCATTGGGAGTTGCGTCAGGAATATATCTTGGAGGGAAGAAGAGCGTCGTCCTAATGCAAAACTCAGGACTAGGTTACAGCCTAAATGTGCTGACTTCATTTAACTTAATCTATCCTGAAAACAAAATTTGGCAAAAAACAACCCCCACCTAGCCTTTGGAATA
>NZ_JBTZSY010000087.1:0-3507 GCF_054815885.1 Anoxybacillus sp. TBDG-1 | reverse complement strand
ATTAACAAAAGAAAAACGATTTTGTCCTTGACAAAATCGTTTTTCAACAGTCTGACCCCCATGCCATAACATGGGGGTAGTGATTACCTTTTATTCATTTCCTCAAGCAATAACTTATTCACAAGCGGTGGGTTGGCTTGTCCTTTTGTTGCTTTCATAATTTGGCCGACTAAGAAGCCGATCGCACGGTCTTTTCCGTTTTTAAAGTCTTCGATCGATTGTGGATTCGCATCGAGCACTTCTAACACAATTTTGCGCAACGTTGCTTCGTCAGAAATTTGCACAAGCCCTTGTTGTTTGACGATTTGCTCTGGATCGCCGCCTTTTTCCACAAGTTCTTTAAAAATTTTCTTCGCAATTTTCGACGAAATTGTGCCGTTTTGAATGAGCTTAATCATGCTTGCAAGGCTTTCTGGCGTTAACGCAATGTCATGTAATTCTTTTTGTTCTGCGTTTAAATAAGCAGATACTTCAACCATCAGCCAGTTCGAAGCAAGCTTCGGATCCGCCCCATTCGCGACCGTTGCCTCAAAAAAGTCTGCCATTTCTTTTGTAAGCGTTAATACTTTCGCATCATACTCTGGCAAGCCAAGCTCTTCGACATATCGTTTTTTCCGCGCATCTGGAAGTTCTGGAATGGACGCACGAACACGTTCTTTCCATTCATCATCAATATAAAGCATAACTAAATCTGGTTCAGGGAAATAGCGATAGTCTTCTGAACCTTCTTTTGTGCGCATTAAAATCGTTGTTTTCGTTGCTTCGTCGAAACGGCGCGTTTCTTGCTGGATGACGCCGCCGGACAATAAAATTTTCTCTTGGCGCTTCGCTTCGTATTCTAATCCTTGGCGAACGAAGTTAAATGAGTTTAAGTTTTTCAATTCTGTTTTCGTTCCAAATTTGTCTGAACCAATTGGACGAAGGGAAATGTTCGCATCACAGCGAAGCGAGCCTTCTTCCATTTTACAATCCGATACACCTGTATATTGAATGATCGACTTTAATTTTTCTAAATATGCATACGCTTCTTCTGGAGAGCGAATATCTGGCTCCGATACGATCTCAATAAGCGGCGTCCCTTGACGGTTGAAATCGACTAACGAATAGCCGTCGCCTGTATGCGTCAGCTTCCCTGCATCTTCTTCTAAATGAATGCGCGTAATGCCGATTTTTTTCTTTTTGCCGTTCACTTCAATTTCAATCCAGCCATTTTGTCCAATCGGTTGGTCGTACTGTGAAATTTGGTACGCTTTCGGGTTGTCCGGATAAAAATAGTTTTTTCGGTCAAATTTCGTTTCTGTGGCGATTTCGCAGTTTAACGCCATCGCCGCTTTCATCGCATATTCGACCGCTTGTTTATTTAACACCGGAAGAACGCCCGGGTACCCTAAATCAATGACGCTCGTTTGTGTGTTTGGGGGCGCTCCGAATGCGTTTGGACTGCTTGAGAAAATTTTCGATTTCGTTTTCAGCTCGACGTGCACTTCAAGTCCGATGACGATTTCAAAATTCATTACTTATTCCCCCCTTACAACGTTGGTTTTTGTTTATGATAGTCTGTTGCTTGCTCGAACGCATGAGCAACGCGGTAAATCGTGCTTTCATCGAAATGTTTGCCGATAATTTGCAGACCGACTGGCAAGCCATTGACAAATCCGCACGGAATCGAAATGCCCGGAACACCAGCAAGATTGACTGGAATCGTTAAAATGTCGTTTGCGTACATCGTTAACGGGTCGCTCGTTTTTTCGCCAATTTTAAACGCTGGCGTTGGTGTTGTCGGCCCGATAATGACGTCGTATTTTGCAAAGACGTTTTCAAAGTCTTGTTTAATGAGCGTCCGCACTTTTTGCGCTTTTTTGTAGTACGCATCATAATAGCCTGAACTTAATGCAAACGTTCCAAGCATAATGCGGCGTTTCACTTCGTTGCCGAACCCTTCGCTGCGCGTTTGCTTGTACATCTCCATTAAGTTTTTCGCATTGTCGGTACGATAGCCGTAGCGAACACCGTCAAAGCGGGCAAGGTTTGCCGATGCTTCCGAAGACGCTAATAAGTAGTATGTTGCTAGCGCATATTTCGAATGAGGAAGAGATACTTCTTCCCACGTTGCGCCGAGGCTTTCTAACACGTTTAGCGCTTGAAGAATAGATTGGCGAACTTCTTCTGATACACCCTCGCCTAAATATTCTTTCGGCACGGCAATTTTTAAACCTTGAATGTCACCTGTTAAGGCAGAAACGTAATCTGGTACAGCGACATTTGCGGATGTCGAATCCATTGGATCTAAACCAGAGATGACTTGTAGTAAATATGCGTTATCTTCCACTGTGCGTGTAATTGGACCGATTTGGTCAAGCGAAGACGCAAACGCAACAAGCCCATAGCGCGATACGCGACCGTACGTCGGTTTTAAACCAACAACCCCGCAAAACGCTGCTGGTTGACGAATCGAACCTCCCGTGTCTGAACCGAGCGCAAATGGCACTTCTCCTGCCGCTACTGCTGCTGCCGAACCGCCGCTTGAGCCACCTGGCACGCGCTCTAAATCCCACGGGTTGCGCGTCAGTTGAAAGCCGGAGTTTTCTGTCGATGATCCCATCGCAAACTCGTCCATATTTAATTTTCCGATCGTCACTGCGTCAGCTTCGTTTAAACGCTCTACAACCGTTGCATCGTAAATCGGGTCGAAGTTGTACAAAATTTTGCTGGCACACGTTGTGCGTAGCCCTTTTGTCACAATGTTATCTTTAATGCCAATTGGCATGCCAAAAAGCAAACCAAATTCCTTTTCCGTAGTTAGTTTTTCATCTAACTGTGTCGCTTTCGCGCGCGCTTGTTCTTCGTTTAACGTTAAAAACGCTTGTACTTTTTCTTCTACGTCATGAATGCGTTTAAACGATTCATCCACTAAATCTGAAACAGAAATTTCTTTTTTATGTAATAAACTGTGTAACTCAGATATGCGATAGTCAAACAATGACATATTCTTCCCTCCTTACTCTAAAATGGCTGGCACACGGAATTGTCCATCTTGATGGTCTGGTGCGTTTTTCAATACGTCTTCTAGCGGAAGTCCAGCTGTCGGTACATCTTCTCGCATCACATTTTTCATGTTTAATACGTGCGATGTTGGCGGAACGTTTTCGGTATCTAACTCATTTAACTGCTCCGCAAACGTAATAATCGCATCTAGTTGTTTCGCAAACATCGCTGCTTCTTCTTCTGTAATCGCTAAACGCGCTAAATGCGCCACATGTTTCACTTGCTCGATTGAAATTCGTGACATGTCTTTCACCTCCGATATTGTCGACCTTTCACAATACTATGATGATACCAAACTTTCGCGCAGTGAAGCAACATTTGCCATTCATTTTACTTACAGAAAAAATCATTCATTGACGAAAAAACGATGAACGTTGTAGAATGAAAAAAATTTTTAAAAACAACTCGTATGGATAATAAAATTAACCAAATAAATAAAAATAATTAAAAATTTTTATAAAA
>NZ_JBTZSY010000086.1:0-3574 GCF_054815885.1 Anoxybacillus sp. TBDG-1 | reverse complement strand
TGTGGAAGTGGTTGAAAGATGAAGTGATTGCCAACGTTTTTCACAAGGATCAAAATGACATTGCCCAATCCATTACTCGCTTTGAACAGTACGTTCTACAACACCCGGATGAGGTGTTACGCCGCATCGGGTGTACTGCGTGAACCAGAGGTTAAAATTTTAAATTGGATGTATATAAATCAACAAATATTGCTCCTAGGGTTCTTCACCTAATAGGTGAACATTCGAAATTGAGTTGAAACCTCGGCATGATTAGGTTTTCCAGCATTTTTGATACGCTTCTGTCACGGATTGAGGTAAACAACAACCTGCATATAGAATCATGTTAAGTTTAATATTTCTAAAAGTAAAACATTTAAAATTTACAAAATTTTAAAAAAACATATTGACAAAATATTAATATAATTTTAAATTTAAATTGTATTAACTGTTTAAAATTAGTAAAGGAGGTGACAATATGAAAAAGTTAAACAAGAATTGGAGAAAAGCTCTTTCTCAACCAACGATTTGTATGCAAAACGAAAAATGGGGTTAATACTATATGGGGTATCTCATCTTATTTGATGAGATCTCCCCCTGCCTTATAGTATGTTTATTTCCTTAATGGCTTAATGCTTAATATTTTTATTTTTAATTGTAATGTTTGGATATAAACATAGTTCTACTTAAATCTTAATTAACATTTCAACTTTTTAATTCATAATAAAAATAGATTGTCAGAAGTTCGATTTTTGGTGTACCCACTCGTTTTGGTATCCTGACGGAATCCATATTTATTTAGTCGGAAGTAGAATCTTTAAATTAAATTTTATATAAATTTCATACATATGGAAAAGCTAAATACCTATTGGAGGTAATAATATGTTGTGTAAAACTGCCGAACACCTGGATTTATATAATAAAGACATAGATATATTAAGTGAAGTAGAACAACTAATGGAGCAGACTTCGCCTAAGTGTGCGGAGGAATTTAGAGATTTGATTGATCATAAAATTTTACCTTTACTACATAAAGTTGAACATCCAGTAGCGGCCGAAAACATTTTTGGAATGTGTATGTCCCACCCGATAGCATATGTTAGATATAAACTTATTGAAGTAGTTGAAAATTGGATCCCTTACTTTTCTGCGGTAGAAACCATAGTTAATCTTACTCTTGATCCAGATGACTTAGTTTCATTTAGGGCAATGGAGGTCTGTGGAAAATACAGAATTGAAGAAGCTATACCAAACCTTTCAAAAATAATTGGTGATGTAACAGAGAAGTTGCATTTTCCAAACAAACCGGTGGGGTTAGGTGCTCAAAAGGTTTTAGAAACATTTCTGGATATTTTTGGAACGAAAAATGAAGAGGAACTTCGAATGTTAAAACATTATTTTCAAACATATGGTGTGTTACCGGGAAACTATGACTTTGAAGAAAAAATTCCGACTGAATTGTTAGAAGAGTTCGAGAGAATTGAAGAGGAAGGAATGGTTTTTATTCCTGGTGGTTTTTTTGAATACGGATTAAATGAAAATGAAGTTCCTTACAAAACATTTAATTGGAATGATAGTGTTCCAAAAATGAAAGTTTGGCTTCCTCCATTTTTTATCGATAAGTATCCCGTTACTAATAAAGAATATGATGAGTTTACCGATTTCATTGAAGAAAATGGACATATTTTTTGTCATCCTAATGAACCAGAGGGTAAAGAGCATAGACGTAATACTTACTGGGATCCGCGTTACAAACCTGACCATCCTGTGACTGGTATTGATTTTTATGATGCATTTGCTTTTGCGCGTTGGAAAGGGAAGGAGCTTCCTACTGAATTTCAATGGGAAAAAGCTGCTCGAGGACCCGAGGGATTAATATGGCCATGGGGTAATTCGTTTGATCCTACAAAGGTTAGATATTCGGGAAGTTTGTATGGTACAAGCATTGATTCCTTGGACGAGTGGCGAAAAACGATATTAAAAGCTCATCAAGACACCTCACTTGATAGCTATACAATCTCATTAAAAAATCCAACGAACATAAGTTTTTATGGTGTTGTAGATATGGTTGGGAACACTTGGGAGTGGACCAGAAGTGATTTTAAAACTCGTAGAATGTTTCATCCTGTATGGGAAAGTACTCAAACGAAAGCCAACGCATTCGCAGTGCTCAAAGGGGGATCGTTTTACTCTCATCCAGGTTTAATGTTTCCATCGTATAGAGCCAAAGATATCCCATTTTGCCGACACAATGAAATGGGAATAAGATGTGTGAAAAATATTCCTGTTTATTTGATACAGAGAGCATTAAAAAAACCTATAACTAATAAAGCAATATATTAAGGTGTTGGTGATACTATTGACTTTGAATTTTTATAAGTTGGCATTTGGAAATGTTATTACAAATATTTCTGGTATTCTATATACAATTGTAGCAACATCTTTTATTTACGAATATACAAAATCTGCAACTCTTGCAGCAATTGTCGCATTGGTTAGAACTATAGCTAAAATTATTAGTGGGTTGCAACTTCCTTTTTATACAGAAAGATTTGACATTACTAGACTAATTTCTTCTTTTTATTTATTTCAAGTGCTATTACTAAGTTTTTTTATAGTCTATTTTAAACTAATAGAATTAAACACATTCACAACAACATTTATATATTTATTTGTATTTTTTATTAGTTATATTGAAGGTATCATCTTGCCATGCCGTAATTCATTAGTTCCTAAGGTTGTGACACATACGCAATTATTTAGGGCAAATAATATTATTTCCTTCTTAGAACAAACAGTTAGCTTGTTATCTTGGGGGATGGGCGGGTTACTGGTAGTATACTTTGATAAACTTTGGATCTTAGTTGCTATAACTTTTTCCTATCTGTTTCCAGCCCTCCTCTTTAAATCAATGAATATAAAAATTGATAAGATGAAACATAAAAAGAAGAAAATATTTAGATTAGATGGTTGGAGAGTTGTAAAAAGCAATCCTTTTCTTCTGAAAATGCTGATAGTCGATATTATTGAAGGTATTGCTAGTGGTATATGGATTGGTGGTATTACTCTTGCTTTTGTTAGAGAGGTCTTGCATAAAGGAGAAAATTGGTGGGGATATATTAATACAAGCTATTACCTTGGTACTATTTTGAGTTCCAGTGTTTTAATTATAATTTCTTCTATTATAAGAAGAAAATTGGTTATTAGTATGTCCTTAGGCTCATTAGGAGTTAGCGTATTTGTTTTTATATTTGGACTTAACAAAATTCCATTAATGTCTCTGATTTTGGTTTTTGTGTTAGGGTTGTTTTATCAATTAAGAGATTCGGCTCAAAGAACTTTACTACAGCTTCACGTAAAAGATGATGACTTAACCGCATTTTATGGTTTTTATAGTTCAATAAATAGCGTGGTCTTTGGCTTTTCTATTTTCTTGATGGGAACAATATCGGATTTACTGGGTCCTCAAAATATTTATTTACTTGCGTCACTTATGACCTTAGTTAGCTCAATATTAATCTTTGTTGCATTAAAGAATCTAAAAATGGGTCTTCACCATTTTCTGTGATTTCCACTCAATCCCAGAAACATGTTA
>NZ_JBTZSY010000085.1:0-3648 GCF_054815885.1 Anoxybacillus sp. TBDG-1 | reverse complement strand
TTTTATAAAAATTTTTAATTATTTTTATTTATTTGGTTAATTTTATTATCCATATTGGAATCGTTAACGCCTTTTTTATAGTTCGATTCTTCCATTTCATAACGAAAAGTCGGCATCCATACTTCAATAAATACAACGGTTTTGTTATTTTTATTTGGAACAAGGCTCAGAAGTCGCTTTATTCTCCTGTTCTAACCCGTATAAATGCAATGCCAACGCTTCTTTTGCCATTTGCAGCGCTTCTTCCTTTGTATCTCCGCATGTAAAGCAACCCGAAAGCTCCGAAAATTCCACATACATTCCGCCGTTGTCACCATCGAAAATAGCCGATAAATATAGCTGTCGTTTTTTGTTCTTAATCGATTCTCGGCTATTTTCATCAGCAATACATGTCGGAAAAAAAGCCATAGCTGAGTTCGCTATGACTAAATTTCTACCGCCCTCCGCACCTCTTCTTCGCTTCGGTCGAGGAGATGGGCGATTTGCGAAATGCTCATTCCTTTCTCCACCATTTTCTGAATCATTTCCCGCTCTTTCTCTTTTGCTCCTTCTATTTTTCCTTTCTGTTCATACGAAATGATCAATTCCATCACTTGTCTGCCTTCTTTTCCTCCCATTTTCTTCACCTCGTTTTGGAATTGTTTCTCTTCTTGTTCGGTTAACTTTACATATGTTTCAAAAAAACCAATAAGTAAGCGTTGCCTGGCTTCGTCAACGTTCAGGCGAATAAGCATTCGGAAAAACTCCTTTTTCAGCTCAACTCGTTCACTTTCATTATATCCCATTTTGCTTAATAGTGCCGTCGCAATCGGATTTTCACTCCGAATGTAATCGCGCCAGTTTTGCTTACGAAGTTCGACAGCCAAAAACTGAAACTGCAACACATGAAGAAACGGAAATTGAAGCGTAAACGAAGACGGTTCATCGCGGATAAAATCGTAGCTGAATATAGCGATTGGAAGAATATTCGTGCGATACTTTTCAAATAGGCGACTAAAATAAATAAACATGCGCTCTGGAAACGATGACTGCATGTAGCTTTGGTTCTCGACATGGATAATAATGATACCAGCTTCTCCTTTTAATTTCGTCTGAATTAAAAGGTCCACTCGATACTTTTCTCCAGCAGTCACATCAGTGAAAAGTTCTTCAGACAAAAAAGAGAAATGCCGAAAATCAATGTGCTCATGTACTTGTGGGAAAAAGAGGAGAATAAACTCTTCAAAAAACGTAGTAAGCAACTCTTTAAACAACCGATCGTGATCAATAGCCATCAACACACCTCACTTTCTAAAATGTCAAATACTTTTTCGACAAAATCGTCGAAAATCCTACCCAAGCAAACGAAAAAACAGAGAGCCGCTCGACTCTCTGAGACGATTGTTTCTATACACTATGTCTCGATTGCAAAAGGAGCGAAACGATGCCGCTCCCTTCTTGACCTGCCATCCATATGAACGACAGCGTTTATTCTATGCACGATTGTACAACAAAAACACGACATGTCAAGACACATTTTCACATCATCCTTGTAACGTAACGAGCTTGCCTATTGCATAGTGGCAAAACAAAAACCAATAGCTTCTCTCCCTATGGATCGTTTAATTTCGCAAAGCTTTAGGTGGGGTGGCACTCCCACATCTCCAACAAGGGCGATGGCTGCCTGTTCCATCCTCTGAAAGCTTTGTTTGCTTATTTATACGCAAATGTCCTCGCTTTTACTATACATAACTGTCTTTTGTTTTTTCGATTATGATCGTTATGGCATGTATCACCAGCTCGTGTTTTCATTTTATGTCGAAAAAAGAAGCTTTCATCGCTTCATCCCCCACTCCACGTTAGCGACCGATACCGCCAGTATAACAGAGCCGCCCTCACGTAGTTATCGATCGCAATAGACAGCCATACGCCGATAAGCCCTAACCCGAAATGAATGCCTAAAACGTACACTCCGGCGGTTCGAATTGCCCATATGCCAAAAGCGGTGACGTACATTGGAAATTTAGCATCTTTATTTGCTTGTAAAACAGACGTTAGTATCGTAACGATCGCTGTTGCTGGTTGAGCAATTGTATCGATGGCTAAAACAGTAACAATTAGCGAAATAACCGTTTCGTTATGTGTAAACACGCGTGCTGTCAATGGTGATGTTAAAAATAGAAAGAAAGTTACGCCCGTCATCATCACCGAAGTACAAACTATAGAAATCAAACTATACGCCTTTGCTTCATTGTATTGCCCTGCTCCAAGACTTTTGCCAACAAGTGTTGTTGTTGCTGTTGCTAAACCTGTTCCGACGATAGATGAAAATAAAGTGAAATTTCCTGTTAACGTATGCGCTGCATAAACTTCTGTCCCCATGCGTACGATCATGCCAAAATAAATGATTTGTCCAAATCGCATAAATAATCGTTCCATAGAAGAAGGAATGCTTAACCGAACGAATTGTAGCATAACACTTTTTTGAAACGTCCACATATCCGTTGAAAAGACGAGCAATTGTTTCTTTTTTAGATGAACAAATAGTAAAATGACACCAAATATACGTGCGAAAACGGTAGCGATTCCAGCCCCTATGATGCCGAGCCCTTCAAAACATACGCCGAAGATGAAAATATAATCAAGGACAATATGTATTCCATTCATCCACAAGCCGATGCGCATAGGCGTTTTTGTGTCGCCAGTCCCTCTAACGATCGCGCCTAATGTGAACATCATAGATATGAAAATGGATGGGGTTGCGACGATTTGAAAATAAATGATTCCTGTTTGTAATATATGTTCGTTCGCTCCCATTAGCCTAAACATATGTTCAGCGAAAAAGAATGAAAGGATCCCAAATACTATTCCGATGACAATCGTTAATATGATGGAGTGAGAAATCACTTTTTTGACTTTTCCGCTATCATTAGCTCCTGTATATGTAGCAACGAGTACTGTTGCAGCAGTGCCAGTCGCTAAAAAGACAGCAAAGTAAATTTGCAGGATCGCATTCGCCATCCCTACGGAAGCTACTTCCACTAAGCCGAGCTTGGAAATAAATAAAGAATCGACAAACCCGACAATACTTTGAAGCAAACTTTCAATCATCGCAGGAATAGCTAATGAAATAAGCGGAAGCCAATACGTTCTTGTTTTCTGTATAATATTCAAACGAATGCACCTCTCTCTGACCATACGTTCATTTTAATCACTATTGCAAAGTCATTCAATTGAATTTCTCCCCCTCTCCTTCTTCACCATTATTCCTCATTTATCCCATACAAAAAACACTAGGCTTCCCTAGTGCTCTGTCGCTAGCAACATGTTTGGTTGTCGTCTTTCTCTTCACAACACGCTTCTTCCTCTTCGCAGCAATCCTCTTTTCTCTCGTCGTCTTTGACCTCCATAATTTGCACATCGCAACAACCTTTTTCTTTTTGTGTAAATAATTTTTTGAACATAGAAATCTCCTCCATTTATATGATGTAAAACAAAAATCCAGATAACGTAGCCATTGAGATGACTGAAGCGATGAACGCCCAAACGAGTTTCTTTTGAAAAATGCTATGCAGTAGCGTAATTTCTGGTAAGCAAGCACAAGCGACTATGTATCACCGTTACAGAAAACTTACAAAACTTTATAAATAATCTATTAATTATTTATAA
>NZ_JBTZSY010000084.1:0-3779 GCF_054815885.1 Anoxybacillus sp. TBDG-1 | reverse complement strand
CTCGTCAGTGCTTTCTCTTTTTTGTCACTAAATCACAAAATTTGGTGATGAACCATTCTTGAAAGAATATAACACCGTTACACTTCACTACTTACATTCGAAACTTGCTTTTTTCATTGAACCAACTCTCTCTCTAGATCGTGTCTTTGACTTTTTTAGCACACATTTTTTCATTAAAAAAGATCAGGTTGATGAAAATGTTATTGCTAATGTGTATGTGACCCGTGATTTTTCTATGTTTTCTGAGATTGATTTCGACGGCGGCGAAGAAATTTATATTCGAAAAAGCGCTTCTGACTTTTTTACGATTCCTGGCAAGCGGGTGTTCGTAGAAGGAATAGAGTATATCAAGTGTGTAAAAACGGGAACGTTGATAGCATTTGACTCTATTAAAAATAAAATTACTATTTCTACTAAAACAACAGATACGGTACAGGAAGAGCTATTATTTATCGAGCTTATACGAGATCTAATATTGAAAAATGAAGAAAATCACGGTGTTGTTGTATTACATGCGACTAGTGCATATAAAGACGGTAAGGCATCTTTGATCATAGGGTCCAAAGGAGCTGGTAAATCAACCACGCTATTGGAGTTGGTCAGCAAGTTCGATTACCAACACATGAGTGGAGACAAAACCTTCCTCTGGGTGGAAAATGGACAATTGTTAGCCTCTGGATGGCCGGATTATCCACATCTAGGACTTGGCACACTTTCCAAATATCCAAAGTTTATAGAACGCTTGGGACTTGCTGAAAAAATAAAAGCAGCTAAGGATAATCTCTGGTCGACAGAGCACAAGATGGCAGTGGATCCGAAGCTTTTCAAAGAAGTAATTCCGTTTACTAAGCAAGGACTAGTCGCTCCAGTAGGTAGCATGATCTATCCGCATCTATATCCGACTGAACAATGTGATATTAAGCCTATTAGTGAACATGTTGATTTGATGACACCCCACATTGAGCGTATCTTCATCCCTGGTCAAAAAACATGGAATCATTTTATCGAACCGAGAAATCAGGCTGAGTTAGAAGAGATGATTAATAAGTGTTTGCAAGCTGCAAGCAAAATTCCGGGGTACGTGATCAGAGGATCTGGGATTTTGGAAAATGTCCAGTTGTTATCCAATAAAGGAGCTGTACTGTAAAAAAAGAATGGTGAATTTGCTGATTTCGTTTTGGTGATGGCGTAAAAAAAATAAAAAAGGAGAAAGCCTTAATGATAGAAATCAAAATACAATCTGAAGGATTTAACAGCAGCTATGATATTACTGAACTAGTAGAAAAAGCATTAACCAAATTGGAGAAACCCAATGGCATCGCTAAGATCTGTGTGGTCGGAAGTACCGTGGGTCTTACAGTAATGCGTTACGAACCTGGTGCGATCAATGATTTATTAGACAGTTTGGAAATGGTTGCTCCTAGGAAAAAGGAGTATGAACATTTTCGTACAACCCTAGATCCTAATGGTTTCGCTCATATCCGATCTTCACTTTTGGGGACCAGTGTTATGGTACCTTACAAAGAGTGGTTGTTTACCTTTCCAGATACTCATCGAATTGTGCTATTTGACTTTGATCTACAGGCATCCACTCGTACGATCTACGTTGACGTTTAAATAAAGGGAGTTGATTTTTGTTATGAAGAAATTACGTATGGCCACTCCGGGACCTACGCAAGTCCCACAGGAGATTTTACTTGCCGGAGCCCAAGAAATGATTCATCATCGGTCCCAACCGATGGAAGAGATCATGAAAGAGATTAACTGTGAACTTCCGAAGATTTTCCGTACTGTTCAGGATGTGTATATCCTACTGTCTTCAGGTACTGGAGCTATGGAGGCGGCGGTTGCCAACTGCTTTATCCGCGGAGAAAAAGTGTTGGTCGTATCTAATGGTTATTTTGGTGAGCGTTTTATCGATATTTCTAAATCGTTCGGTTTAGAAGTTGTCACCATCAAGTCACCATGGGGTACATCAGTCAACATCGACGAAGTGAAACAAGCCTATTCCCACCATCCTGACATTAAAGGTGTGTTGGTAGTCTACAGCGAAACTTCTACCGGTGCGGTGAATGATATAAAAGCTATCGGTGACTTTTTTCGACATACAGATGTGCTGGTCATTGTTGATGCTATCAGCGGTCTTATTTCTCACGAGTTATACATGGATGAATGGGGCTTGGACGTTGTACTTGCCGCTTCCCATAAAGGATTTATGATGCCACCGGGACTTGCCTTTGTCGCTATATCACAAAAAGCGTGGAACAAGTTAGAACAATTTGAGCCAAGCACTTACTACTTTGCCTTCAAACGCTATCGAAAATTTTACCCTATGGCCCCATCTAGTCCGGGCGTATCCTTACTTTTAGCCTTAAAAAAATCATTAGAGTTGCTTAAGCAGGAAGGGCTCTCAAACTGTACTGCACGGCACACAAAAATCGCTCTCGCAACACAGAGAGCCTTGGAAGCATTGGGGTTTTCACTATTTGTTAAAGAACCGCATCTGAGAAGCAACGCCGTTACCACTGCAGTAGCTCCGCCTGAATTAGATACCTCCGTACTATTAAAAAAACTGAGCCAAGAGTATGGTCTTACTGTCACCGGCGGACAAGGGGAGTTCAAGGGAAAGATGATCCGTGTTGGACATATCGGTGCGGTTGACGAAATCGACTTATTCGGTATCTTTGGCGCCATCGAAATGGTATTAGCTGAGATGGGACATGAGTTCGAACGTGGCAATAGTTTGCAGGCTATGAGTGAAGTCTTAGATAAAGGAGTGGTTCATCATGCTTAAACTCTACCAACGGGAAACTTGCCCCTATTGCAAACCTGTTCGTGAAAAACTTACGGAGTTAAATATTACTTATATTAATGTCAATGTTCCGAAAGACCGCTCTCAGCGAACAGATCTCATCGAATTAACAGGTGTTCCGTATATTCCCGCTTTGGTCGATGGCGATGTGGTTTTGGCCGGTCGACTTGAATATAACAAGCATATCATTGATTACCTAGAGGACAAATACGGAAACAAATAGATTGTGACTCCTTGAAGGAGGGAGTTGCCCTTGCGTTATGGACTCATAGCCGATATACATGGACGTCGTAATCACTTGGAGCTGGTGTTAGAGCATATAAATACCTTTTCCGATATCGATGAGATTATTTGTTTGGGTGATGTGTTTGAAGTTAAAGTATCAAAGAAGCAGTTACCCAACTTTGTTTTTCACGATATAGAACAGGTGATCGATATTGATCTAAAACTGTTAGAATTATTGTCCGGGTATCAGCTAGTTAGAGGTAATCAGGAAGAACGTGTACTGCATTTGGTTCCGCGAGAAAAGATTCCCGCGGAACTCCATCCTTTTTTTCTGAACCTTCCATCGGATATCGACTTGCCTGAGATGGCAAGGATTACTCATGGGCATAATTTCAACTGGGTGGATTATCCGGGGGGATATTGGCATCCTGTTATAACTAAATGGGAGCGACCGTGGCTGTTTTACGGACATAACCACCAAAATGCGCTATTTCTCGTCCGAGAGAAAAATGGTTCTTGGTACTATGATCGTCAGGAGATCGTCATTGGCAAACCGCTTAAACTCGATCCAAAGTCCTGCTTTCTAATAAATGTCGGCGACATCAAACGCCCTACTCCCAGTTGGGTGCTCTATGATAATGAGGAAGGAACTGTTACGTTTTACACACTCGCACGACTCAATAATATGGTAGCGTCAAAAAATCTATGAAAAGTCATCACGGGCTACCTTTTGAAGGAAAAT
>NZ_JBTZSY010000083.1:0-4261 GCF_054815885.1 Anoxybacillus sp. TBDG-1 | reverse complement strand
TTTTTATAAAAATTTTTAATTATTTTTATTTATTTGGTTAATTTTATTATCCATATCATTGCACACCTTCCTTTTCCCGTTCATATCGTAAACAAGGAGGGATATGAGGTGAATGTATATCATAAAATCGTTCAACATAAAATGAAATCCATTACCGCAAACGAGTTAATGACGTATGCAAAACAATATGACGTTTCGCTCTCGCCAAGAGATGCAGAAGCGATTGTTCAAATGATGCGTGAAAAAACGATTGATATGTTTAATGAACAAGAAAGAAAAAACTGGATTCGTGAACTTGCCCAGCGCACATCACCACAACTCGCTAAACAAGCCAATGACTTCATTCGCCAATTTATACAGTAAGAAGGCTGCCTACGGACAGCCTTCTACTCAACAATTTTTTCTCGAACGTTCGGATCAAACTGTTGTGCACGCAACATCGCAATTTCAAATTTATATGGTGGCTTCGCAGACGCTTTCTCGCCGACATACGGCGTTTCTAAAATTTTCGGCACATGCATAAGCTGCGGATGATGCACAATGTAATTTAATGCGTCAAAACCGATATGACCAAAACCGATATTTTCATGACGATCTTTACGGCTTCCACAAGCATTTTTACTATCATTAATATGCAATACTTTGAGACGGTCAAGCCCAATGATGCGATCAAATTGTTCTAACACGCCATCAAAATCGTTAACAATATCGTATCCAGCATCATGCGTATGACACGTATCGAAACAAACAGACAATTTATCGTTATGTGTCACACCGTCAATAATTTTCGCTAACTCTTCAAAACGACTTCCACATTCCGATCCTTTTCCAGCCATCGTTTCTAATGCCACTTGCACTTGTTGATCGGGCGTGATTACTTCGTTTAATCCTTCTATAATTTTAGCTATCCCTGCCTCAATTCCTGCACCGACATGTGCACCGGGATGAAGAACGAGCTGCTTGGCACCGATCGCTTCCGTTCGTTCAATTTCTGAACATAAAAAAGAAACGCCAAGTGAAAACGTATCCGCATTTATCGTATTACCAATATTAATAATGTACGGGGCATGTACGACAATTTCAGTAATGCCGTGCTCTTTCATATGGGCAATTCCTTTGTCGATGTTTAGCTGTTCAATCGGTTTACGCCTTGTATTTTGCGGTGCTCCCGTATAAATCATAAACGTATTTGCCCCATACGATACCGCTTCTTTACTCGCGGCTAACAACATTTCTTTTCCGCTCATCGATACGTGTGAACCAATTTTTAACACGTCTTTCTCTCCCTCATTTCTTTTTCGCTCTTTGTTTTTTTAATTGTTCTCGCAATTTTTTCTTATATCCCGGCTTCACTTTCTTTTGTTTTTTCGCTATTTTTTCAACGAGTTGCTCTACTTCATCAACTTTTTTCTCTTTTTTCCGTCCGTTCCATGCATCAAGTTCGATCCATTCACCATGGCGCAAATCACGATGGAGAAAATGAATGCCTTTCTTTTCTAACTTGACTAGCGCATGTTGATCTGATGATTCATAAATCGTTGCCGCAATGCCGGCATAACCTGCACGCCCTGTTCGACCAGCGCGATGAACATAAAAATCTACGTCTGACGGCAATTCATAGTTAATGACGTGGCTGACGCCCTCAATATCAATTCCACGCGCCGCTAAATCCGTCGCAACAATATATTGAAATTGCAAATCACGAATCGCTTTCATCATTTTTTTCCGTTCGCGTGGCGTTAAATCTCCATGTAACACGCCTACTTTTAATCCTTTATCAATTAAACCGTTTGCTACTTCGTCAGCTGCTTTTCTCGTATTTACGAACACGATAGCTAAATATGGGTTGTAGGCAACTAATATATCATGTAAAAGTTGCAAACGATCGCGATGACGAAGAGGAATTAAAATATGTTCAATCGTTGATGCAGCGACTTGTTTTGGTGCGATATGAATATGAGTCGGATTCTCCATATACTTTTTCAAAAACGGCTTTAACTTTTCTGGAATTGTTGCAGAAAAAACAAGCATTTGTAAATCTTCAGGCATACGGCCTGCGACGCGATCAACATCTGCAATAAACCCCATATCAAGCATGACATCTGCTTCGTCAACGACGAGCATGCGAGCTGTATGGACAAATAACGCTTGTTCGCGAACGAGATCATCAATGCGCCCTGGTGTACCAATGATAAGATGAGGTTGCGTTTTCAATTTTTCAATCGAACGCAACTTATCTGTTCCACCGACAAAACATCGAACTGTAATGCGGTGATCATTCGGACAAAACTTCACAATTTTTAATACTTCATGATAAATTTGCGTCGCCAATTCACGCGTCGGTGCAGTAATTACCGCTTGTACTTCGTGTACACGTGGATCAATACGCTGAATAATTGGCAATAAATAAGCATGTGTCTTCCCTGTTCCTGTTTGCGATTGGCCGATGACACTTTCACCACGCAACACAGCAGGAATGACACGCTCTTGAACAGGTGTCGGCTTATGAAACTTTAAATGTTGAATCGCCTCTATAATAAACGGATGAAACGGAAAACGTTCAAACATCGCTTCTCATCCCCTTTCTCATTCAATAAAAATAGACCAGTTACATATTATATACGAACATAAACCGTTCATTCAACTATATGAGCTTTCTTGCATATCGTAATATAGATAAAATGAGCAAAAAGCTTTACCACGTAAAGAAAGGAGGAACTTCATTGCGACGTTCATTTATGTTTCCACCTTCACGTCCACCGATGCCACCCATGTGGCAACAACCGATGATGCGACAAGCACAAGGAGGCATGTTTTCGCGATTGTTCGGTAGCCAACTTCCTACACAAACATTTGGTGCTGGTGGAGCATTACCAAATATTGATTCGATGTTAACAAATGTACAAAAGATGTTAAACATGATCCAAACGATTACACCGATGGTACAACAATACGGTCCACTCATTAAAAGCGTACCATCGATGATGCGGATTTTTCGTGAATTAAAACAATCTGACAACACAAACGAAACAACTGAAACGGCAAATGCAACAAGTGCGGCAACAACCGAAAAACAAACTGAACAGCAATCATCGAAAAAACAACGTCCCGTTCCAACAAAGCGCGAACAAAAAGAAGAAAAAGCGAATGAAAAAGGGAAGTCTGTACCAAAACTATATATTTAACTTTTGTATGTTCGCTCCTTCTTTTATATAATGAATACGACAAACACGCCAAGAAGGAGCGATCCATATGGAAGTCATTAAAATTACGCCACGCGGATATTGTTACGGAGTCGTTGATGCGATGGTTATCGCCCGCAACGCTGCGCTCGATCCAACATTACCAAGACCGATCTACATTTTAGGCATGATCGTTCATAATAAACATGTAACCGATGCATTCGCTGAAGAAGGAATTATTACGCTTGACGGTCCGAATCGACTCGAAATTTTAGAAAACATCGAGCACGGCACAGTTATTTTTACCGCCCACGGTGTTTCTCCTGAAGTAAAACATCGAGCACGAGAAAAAGGACTTGTCACGATTGATGCTACATGCCCAGATGTGACAAAAACACACGATCTTATTCGCGAAAAGGTAGCGAACGGATATGAAGTCATTTACATCGGCAAAAAAGGACATCCTGAGCCTGAAGGGGCAATTGGCGTTGCACCACATGCTGTTCATTTAATTGAAAAACCTGAAGATGTAGAACAACTGAATATTCAATCGAAACACATTATTGTGACAAACCAAACGACAATGAGTCAATGGGACGTGGCACATATTATGGAAAAAGTAAAAAAAAAATATCCGTATGTCGAAATGCACCGCGAAATTTGCTTAGCGACACAAGTACGGCAAGAAGCGGTCGCTGAACAAGCAAAAGAAGCGGATGTGACGATCGTTGTCGGTGACCCAAGAAGCAATAATTCCAATCGACTCGCACAAGTGTCTGAAGAAATTGCTGGAACGAAAGCATATCGTGTTGCAGACGTGACTGAAATCGACATCGAATGGATTAAAAATGCGAAAAAAGTAGCGGTGACTGCCGGAGCATCTACACCAACACCCATTACAAAAGAAGTCATCGACTTTTTAGAACAGTTTGATCCAAACAATCCTGAAACATGGAAACGAGAAAGAAAAGTACCGCTAACAAAAATTTTACCAAAAGTAAAAAAAAGAGGCGAATAAGCCTCTTTTTTCAAAGTGTTGAAAAAGTAGGACGTCAAGAAAAAGTTCACTTTCCTCGTGA
>NZ_JBTZSY010000082.1:0-4290 GCF_054815885.1 Anoxybacillus sp. TBDG-1 | reverse complement strand
TGATAAACAATTTTATTAAAATCTTTGTCGTTATTTTATGATTTTAATAAAATTGTTAACCTAATTTCGGAAATATGGTCCGAAAGTTTCTACCAAACGACCGTAAATTGTTTGACTACGAGGATTTCTCCTCGTATCGAGTTGGAGAGGAGGACATCCATGAAACGACTTGCTGTAGCTTCAAAACAACAATTAGCTGATGTTGTTGTAAAAAACGGAAAAATTATCAACGTCTTTACACATGAAATTGTCCAAGCGGACGTTGCCATTGCCGATGGCAAAATTGTTGGTATCGGTGCATATGACGGGCAAACCGTCATTGACGCAAAAGGGAAATACGTTTGCCCTGGGCTTATTGACGGACACGTTCATATTGAATCATCGTTGGTCACCCCAAGCGAGTTTGCCCGCGTCGTCGTTCCGCACGGCGTCACCACCGTCATTACCGATCCGCACGAAATTGCAAACGTCTCGGGGACAAAAGGCATTGAATTTATGCTAAACGACTCCAATGACGTTCCGCTTGATGTATATGTCATGTTGCCATCGTGCGTGCCTGCCACCGATTTTGAACATGCTGGTGCGACATTACGTGCCGAACATTTGGCACCGTTTTTTTTCCATCCGCGCGTGCTCGGACTTGCAGAAGTGATGGACTACCCGTCCCTTCTAAAAGGAAAACAACAAATGCTCGCAAAACTTTCCGCAGCCCATGCCGCAGGCAAACTGATTGACGGGCATTTAGCTGGTCTTGATGAAACAGCCGTGAACGTGTATCGTAGCGCAAACGTCCATACTGACCATGAATGTGTCACAGTCGATGAAGCGCTCGCCCGCATTCAACGAGGCATGTACGTATTAATTCGGGAAGGTTCGGTCGCAAAAGATTTAAACAAACTCCTTCCAGCGGTCAATACGTATAACGCGCGCCGCTTTTTATTTTGCACAGACGATAAACATATTGACGAACTTGTCAATGAGGGAAGCATCGATCATCATATTCGCCTAGCAATTCAAGCAGGCATCGAGCCGATAACAGCCATTCAAATGGCGACATTAAATGCAGCAGAATGTTATCGCCTATATACGAAAGGCGCCATCGCCCCTGGGTATGATGCCGACTTTTTGCTTGTGGATGATTTACATTCATTTTCGATTACTCATGTCTTTAAAAAAGGGGCAATCGTTGCTGAAAACGGACGCGCTACCTTTTCTGTGGGGAAAGCAACTTCGGTTGACAAAACGATTATACAGTCCGTCCATGCAAAAAAATTAACAAAAGAAGATATACAAATTCCATTTACGCGTGGAAATTGTGCTAATGTCATCCGAATTATTCCAAATCATTTGCATACAAAACGTCTCATCACAGAAGTAAACGTCCAAAATGGTGTCTTTCAACCGTCAATCGAGCGGGATTTGCTGAAGCTCGTTGTTGTTGAGCGGCACCGCGGTCTCGGCGTCGGTGTTGGCATCGTCAACGGCTTTCAACTGAAAAAAGGAGCGATTGCTTCATCAATTGCCCATGACTCGCATAACATCATCGCTACCGGAACGAACGATGACGACATCATCACTGCAATTGAACATATCCAACACATAAACGGTGGACTTGTCGTTGTCGAAAATGGACGCGTTTTAGCAGAGTTGCCGCTCGAAATCGGTGGGCTCATGACAACAAAAAGTTATGAAGAAGTATTAAAGCGATTACAAACCATACACAATGCTTTAATCGCCATTGGAGCATCAAACGAATTTAACCCATTTATTACGCTCGCCTTTTTAGCATTGCCGGTCATTCCAGAGCTCAAGCTAACTGACCAAGGTTTATTTGACGTTTCATCGTTTCAATTTATTGATGTGGAAGTATAGGGGGGATTTTTTATCCCCTTTTTTTGTCGAATGATGTTATAATATGGTTGTGTATAAAAGGAGGTGAGAACATGAGTGCACAAGTGTTGGAGAAAATTTTATCCATCGTCACAGACATCCAAAAAGAATTACAAGACGTTCGAGAAGAACAACGAGCTATTCGAGAAGAGCAACGAGCTATTCGAGAAGAGCAACGAGCTATTCGAGAAGAGCAGAAAACATTCCGCGAAGAAATAAACTCGTTGCGGGAGGAAATGAATGCATTCCGCAAAGAGCAACAGCTCATTCGCGAAGAGCAACAAGCATTAAAAAATGGACAAAAAGAGCTTTACGATCTTATGAACGCTCTTCTCCATCGTCAAGACGAAACGGACGCAAAGCTTGAAGCTTTAACGATGGACGTCCATCATATGCGCGGTGAAATGACAGCAATGAAGCAAGAAATCCACGCACTAAACGAAAAAATTGACTCCCACTACGAACAATTCAACGAACGTCTTAACAACCTCCAACTTGACGTTGATTTCACCGTTCATAAAACAACGATGACAGAACGAGAGCTTTTCAAAATGAGAAATCGGTTGTTTTCATAGAGAGGGCATTTCCCTCTCTATGAAATTCGATTCATATGCTTCTTTCATTTATCATTCTCTCTATCAAACATCACATCACTTGCAAAAATGAATTAAATAATCCCCAACACACCTACATTGCCTCTAATGTAATCGAGCACATAGTCTTCTCCCTACATAATATCCCAGTGCTCCCATATAAATCGGAGCTGTAAAAACAAAAGAAGAATAAAAAGGAAGCGACGTAATCGTTGCGATCCCTAAAACAACCGCCCAATCCCATTTAAATCCCCATTTTTCATCGACAAAAGAAATGAGCGCCTCTGTTACTGCACATATAAACGGAACAGCTAGTACTGCAATTGGAAAAATGGCAATAAAGAAAGAAAAAGTGCTAAATAATGAGAGCGAAAGGGCAAACGTGACAAACGCCAACAAAACTCCTATTAAAAATTTTTTCACTTATACTATCCCCTTTTAATATAAAATTACTTACTCACTGCGATTTTCTTATTGGGGTACCAAGGAAATAAATAATTGACATTTGTACCTGCAGCATCAGGATTAAATTGATACAGAGTTTTCCACGTTCCCCCATTATCCGATCTATAAATTTCATGCCAAGGATACTGGTCATGACTACCATTAATATAAGTAACTCCACTTTTTTGAATATTTAAACTATATCTGTAATCAATATTCGGTGGGGCATCCATGTAAAACGGCAATCCAACAGAATGGGAGATTTGAAATTGTGCTTCACTGGATGTAATCCATTCCTTTACAGCCGTTATACCTGATGTCCCAGCATTTTTTCTTGCCAATTCCGTTGAACCACATGTACCATTATCATTTTTATTATAGCGAATAGAATCGCTTGTGTATTTTGAAAATCCATAAGTCCTATCTTGCCAATAAATCGAGAGATCGACTCGAGTACGATAAGTGCTAGCAGAAGCAGAAAAGTCACGATTGTCTCCCCCATAGCAGTAACCATCTGGTGCGGATATTTTAGCGGGCTTAATAAATGTTGTATTGCGGTAAGAAGTTACGGGTTCAACTGCGAGTGTTGAAAATGACTGGGAGAATTCCTCAAAACGCATATTACGCTTATCAATTACTTGCTTCGCAGATATTAGGATGACATGATTTTTTTCGTCTTCAACTACTTTGTCTTTTTCTTTATCGAATTTTTTTACTTTTTCTATACCTTCAATGATATACATGTATTCCCGACCAAATGATACATTAAAGTCTTTGAACTCACTTTGTGAAACAACAACCACTGGCTTCCCATCACGATAAACCGTATAACTTTGAACATTTGGAATATCCGACCAATCAATTTTTATCATTCTTTCATTAAAAAACATATCCACTTTCACACTATCATTTGATAGAGGATGCAATGTATTTGTGATAACATTCATCTTGGTCAATAACTGCTCATCTTTATCAAATGCAGCCAAAACATACTCATACATTTCACCCGATGTTAGGTTCTTATGAATAAACTCTCTTTCATTCCCTTCATACAAAACTTTTCCCCTATTATCATATAAAACATATTTTTTAGCTTTAGAAATTTGCTTCCACGTTAAACGCAGGCTATCCTCAGATTTTTCAATTAAATAAACCTCAATATAGTCTCCTGAAGAACCATCAGTAATAGTACCAAGAAACAACAATAAGACAACACTAATTGTTAAGGAGACAACTTTTTTTCATAAAAAACACATCACTCTTTCTATATTTTTATAATAATTCATTTTTATACCACTATAAAAAAAAAGGTTCATCACCAAATTTTGTGATTTAGTGACAAAAAAGAGAAAGCACTGACGAG
>NZ_JBTZSY010000081.1:0-4448 GCF_054815885.1 Anoxybacillus sp. TBDG-1 | reverse complement strand
TTATCCTTAGCTTTCATACGCTTTTCGCTTCGTTCAGTTTTCAAGGAACATCTTCATCGCTTTTGAAGCGACTTTTTCAGTATAACATTTACTGTTTTTCTTGTCAACACTTTTTTGTTTTTTATTTTTCATAAACTACTTGTTTTAATCAGCAATAAATATACTATCAAAAACAAAATGCCTCGTCAACTGTTTTTTTAAAAAATAAGGCTTGGAAGTAATGACCCAAGCCTCTCAATCTGTCACTATAGTAGTTACTCAACTAAAAACGCAAAGTATAGAATGAAAACAACAAATAAACCGTACATAATTGGATGAATTTCTTTCGCTTTACCTTTTGCAATCATTGTAATTGGATAGAAAATAAACCCGATCGCAATTCCTGTTGCAATACTGTACGTTAAAGGCATTGCAATTAATGTTAAAAATGAAGGAACAGCAATTTCAAAACGAAGCCATTCAATTTTTCCTAGCGATGATACCATTAGTACACCAACAATAATCAATGCCGGTGCTGTGACTGGTGCTGTCACAACCGATAACAACGGAGAGAAAAATAACGCAAGCAAAAATAAAATTGCTGTTACGACAGAAGTAAAACCTGTACGCCCGCCAGCCGCTACCCCAGCTGATGATTCAATATACGATGTTGTCGTTGATGTCCCTAAAATTGCTCCGACAACCGTTGCACAAGAATCAGCAAAAAGCGCTTTCCCTGCCCGTGGCAATTTATTATCTTTTAATAACCCTGCCTGATTCGCCACAGCAACTAGTGTCCCTGCCGTATCAAAGAAATCAACAAATAAAAATGTTAGCACAACAGCTAGCATTTTAATATTGAAAATTTGGTCAAGATGTTCAAACGCTACTCCAAACGTAGGTGCTAAACTCGGTACAGAACCAACTACTTTTGTTGGTACATCGATTAATCCTGCAATCATTCCAACGATAGCTGTAACTACCATTCCAATGAATATTCCACCGTTTATACCGCGAACCATTAAAATAACGGTGATGATCACTCCGAAAATCGCCAACAGTGTATTCCCATTTGTTAAATCACCTAAGCCAACAAGAACTGCATCGTTATTAACAATAATACCTGCGTTTTGGAATCCAATAAACGTAATAAATAACCCGATTCCTGCACCAACTGCATATTTTAAATCTTCCGGAATTGAGTTAATAATTTTTTCACGAATACCACTTAGCGTCAGCAAGATAAAAATTATTCCAGACATAAGCACGCCAGATAATGCTGTTTGCCAAGGAATGCCCATCGTTAATACAACAGTAAAAGCAAAGAAAGCATTCAATCCCATACCCGGTGCAAGCGCAATAGGATAACGCGCAATTAATCCCATTAGTAAAGATCCAACAGCTGCCGCAATAGCCGTTGCCGTAAATACTGCACCTTGATCCATTCTCATTTCATTTGGTAAATCTGGTACAGCACTTAATGATAAAACAGCTGGATTAACAAATAAAATATAAGCCATCGATAAGAAAGTTGTTAAACCTGCAATAATCTCTCTCTTGTAATTTGTACCAAACTCATCAAATTGAAAATACTTCTTAATCACTTCAAGTCCCTCCATATGTTGTAATAAAAAGAAAAACGCTTCTAGCAAACTACCAGAAGCGTTGACTATGATGCATAATGCACAGAACATAGAGAGGAACCAAGCAGATTCCTCTCCCCCACATTACACATCGTAGTCAAGCTATTTACGGTAGCTTGGTAGAGACTCTCGAGCCATATTCTCGAGATTATACGATGCATCCTCTATTTCATTTACACATACATTCTAACAATGGAACGAAGTGTAGTCAAGATAAATCACGAACATTTTTTTATATAAATATTTTTTTGTTCGTTTTTACTCCCATTCGATCGTTGCTGGTGGCTTGCTTGTAATATCGTAAACAACGCGATTAACATGAGGCACTTCGTTTACAATACGCGTTGAAATGACTTCAAGTACATCCCAAGGAATGCGAGCCCAGTCCGCTGTCATCCCATCAATAGACGTTACGGCACGAATGCCAACGGTATAATCATACGTGCGGGCATCTCCCATCACCCCAACGCTACGAATGTCAGGGAGTACAGTGAAGTATTGCCAAATGTCATGATCAAGCCCTGCTCTCTTTATTTCTTCACGCAAAATTGCATCTGATTCACGAACAATTTTTAACTTCTCTTCTGTCACTTCACCTAATACACGAATGCCAAGTCCTGGACCTGGAAACGGCTGACGCCATACAATCTCGTCTGGAATGCCTAACCCTGTACCGAGTGCACGCACTTCATCTTTGAAAAGTGTATTTAGCGGTTCGATTAGTTTAAATTTCATGTCTTCCGGTAAGCCACCAACGTTATGATGTGATTTAATCGTTTGAGCCGTTGCTGTGCCGCTTTCAATAATGTCGGTATAAAGCGTACCTTGTACTAAAAACTCAATACCATCCAGCTTTGCTGCTTCGTCATCAAACACGTAAATGAACTCATTCCCAATAATTTTTCGTTTTTGTTCCGGATCGCTTACACCTTTTAATTTATTTAAAAATCGTTCTTTTGCGTCTACTTTAATGACGTTCATATGGAAGCCTTCACGGAACGTTTTCATGACGCTTTCCGCTTCTCCTTTACGAAGCAAACCATGGTCAACAAAAATGCACGTTAATTGATCGCCAATGGCACGATGAACGAGAACAGCTGCTACCGACGAATCAACACCACCACTTAAAGCGCAGAGCACTTTTTTATCACCAACGAGTTCACGAATTTTACGAACTTCGTGCTCAATAAAGCTTCCCATCGTCCAATCGCCTTTACACTCACAAATGTGGAACACGAATCGTTTTAACAATTCATTTCCATATACTGAGTGGCGCACTTCTGGGTGAAACTGAACGGCATAAAACTTTCTCGTTTCATCACTCATTGCAGCAATCGGACAAGATGGACTTGTCGCATCAACGGTAAACCCTTCTGGTGTTTTTGTCACCAAGTCTCCATGACTCATCCAAACAATTTGCTCTGTCGGTAAGTCGTCAAACAGTTGCGACGCGCGTTGTACCGTAATCGTCGCTTTTCCATATTCCCGATGAGTCGCTTTTTCAACTTTCCCACCTAAATGATGCGTCATTAACTGCATGCCGTAACAAATACCTAAAATCGGAATGCCCAACTGAAAAAGTGCCGGATCGCACGTCAACGCTTGTTCGTCATATACACTATTTGGACCACCCGAAAAAACAATGCCTTTTACATTCATTTGTTGAATTTGCTCTGCTGTAATCGTATGTGGATGCAGCTCGCTGTACACACCAAATTCACGAATACGGCGCGTAATTAACTGATTGTACTGGCTACCAAAATCTAAAACAACGATCATTTCCTGCTGACGCAAACAAAATCACCCCATCTACATATAATAAAAAAAGCTAGCATTCATACCCTCGCATAAAAAAACGAAGGCAGAATTCTAGCAATATAGAACACTGCCTTCGTAGTCGGGTCATTTACGGTGTCCCGGTAGAGACTCTCGAACCATATTATCGAGGATATACGAAGGTAAGCATCTTAAATTTTAATTCATTCTACCAACTTCATTCCTCATCGGTCAAGATGCCTCCTTTTTTATTAAATTTTCTAACAATTAACAACACTATCTCACGTGCATATGATGTATAAAGAAATATGTCGCAGGAGAATAGCTATGGATCTTCAAACGAAAGCACTGATCGGTTCATTTATTCAAGCGATAGGTACGGTCACTTCGGCCATCGGAAGCATCCCTTCTTTAAGCGATAAAAAACAGTTTACTCTTGATTTATCAGGAAACATATTGCAAGCAACAGGAAACGCTTTAGAGGCAGATGCTGAGATCCCGAATACATTAGGTATATATGGAAATCAAATTCAAGCTATCGGTAACGTCACCGTTGTTGCTGGACTATTAAACAAAGAGGGAAGTCAACAGGAGATTACAGGAAACTGGTTACAATCGTTAGGCGGACTCCTTTCATTCGCAGATGATTGGGGAAGTGAACAATCATCTCCATTAAGCCCCATTGGAAATGTACTTCAATCAATTGGCAACGCCCTACAAGCGATCGGCGAAATATATGAGGAGCGAGGAAATAAGGAAGAAGGGCAGTCGATCAGCATCGCGGGCGCATGGATTCAAGCGGTTGGTTCTATTCTTTGTTTTTTAAATGAATTAAAGGAAAAAACTACCCCATCGAAAGTGGGGTAGTCGTCTTATTACATCATGCCGCCCATCATCTATTGATTTATATCAAATTATTCGTATGTCTATAAATCATTGATTTTAAGCCGATTTTAAAGCTTCTCCGCCTGCAAAATCTAATAAAAAATCATAGATTTTTCAGACTGTTGAAAAACGATTTTGTCAAGGACAAAATCGTTTTTCTTTTGT
>NZ_JBTZSY010000080.1:0-5046 GCF_054815885.1 Anoxybacillus sp. TBDG-1 | reverse complement strand
AACTTTGTAAAGAATTGTAGATGCTTTATAAAGTTTTGTAAGTTTTCTGTAACGGTGGAGTTATGCACGCATGGCATAAAGAGGCGGAGAAGCAATGGGATGAACGAGCAGAGTGGTGGCATCAAAGTAGTGAAGAGATGTGGGAGAGAGGAAGTCGAAAGACGATTATTCCGTTTGTAACAACACATATACGGAAAGATGGATATATTGCGGATATTGGTTGCGGCGATGGATACGGGTCATATAAACTGTGTGAACAAGGATATCGTGTCATCGGATTAGATTTATCAAACGAAATGATTGAATTAGCAAGAAAACAAAGACCCCATGAACATCTTCATTTTCAACAAGCAGATATTATGAATTTACCTTTTCCTGATGAAACGTTTTCAGGCGCGATGATTATTAATTGTTTAGAATGGACAGAACAGCCGCTTGCAGCGCTTGAAGAGGTTCGCCGTGTGTTAAAAACGAACGCATATGTGTGTGTTGGCATTCTTGGACCAACGGCCGCTCCGCGAGTGAATAGTTATCGTCGTTTATATGGCGAGGCAGTTATTTGCAATACGATGATGCCTTGGGAATTTGAACAGTTAGCGAAGGAAAATGGCTTCATAATTGTCGATCAAGAGGGTGTATATAAGCGTGGAGTTGATGAATCTTTCATACAACAGCTACCAATGGAATTAAAACAAGCTGTTTCGTTTCTATGGTTGTTTATGTTGCAAAAAAAGTAGGAGACGTGTTATTGTCCCCTACTTTTTTTATGCACTTCTAATTTTTCATTTCCCATAAAGAAAATAGCTAACGCAGCAAGTACAATTGGAATTAATGCGATAGAAAATGAAAATGTAATCGATGAAGCCATCGCATCTACAATTTTTTGCAACACGTGCGATGGAATTTGCGCTCGTGTTCCAGCCTCAAACAATGCATGTGGATCTGGTGAAAATGATGTTGCATACGTGCCAAACGCTTCGTGTAATTCGCTAGTTAACTTATTTGACTGGATTGTTCCGAAAATCGTTACCCCAATCGTCATACCAAGCGAGCGGAAAAATGAGTTTGTTGAGTTTGCTGTACCACGGAAACGAGGCTCTAAGTTATGCATAGATGCCGACGGTAAAAGCGAGAAAGAAAATCCAACTCCAAATCCGGCTAATGCCATATAAATCGTTAACCATAATTTTGATGTTTCTGGTGTCATCCAACTAAGAAAAAGCATGCCGCAAAAATAAGTAATAATGGAAATAAACATAATATTTCGATACGATGTTTTCGTTTGTGAAACACCAGCAAGCGAACTGCCTGCGACAGACCCAAGCATCATTGGCATTAAGATGAGTCCAGCATTTTTCGCTGTACCGCCATAAACCGCTTGTACAAACACCGGGATAAAAACAGTTAAAATGACAAATGTCGCACCGTATAAAAAAGCAAGCAACTGCGCTACAGCAAACGTTCGCCGTTTAAAAAGTGAAAATGAGATAATCGGCTCTTTTGCTTTTGTTTCTACATACAAAAATGCTAGTAAGAAAATTGCACTAATCATAAATAACGATATGATGGTGAATGAATTCCAATCATATTTTTTTCCACCTAATTCAAGGGCGAACATTAAGCTAACGACTGTAACAATGAGAGTGAGTGCACCAAGCCAATCGATCGATTGTTTTGTATGTGGCGTTGTTTCTTTGTAATAACGAACAATAAAGAAAATAGACAACAAGCCGATTGGTACATTGACATAAAAAACCCAGTGCCAGCTTAAATAATCGGTAATATAGGCACCGAGCAACGGCCCAAGCACACTTGACATCCCAAAAACCGCACCGAGCAATCCGGTCATTTTTCCTCGCTTTTCCGGTGGAAACACATCAAATACGATTGTAAATGCAATAGGCATTAATGCCCCGCCACCAATCCCTTGAATCGCACGAAAAATACTGAGTTGTACAATGCTTTGTGCCAAACCACAGAGTGCTGAGCCGATTAAAAAAACGATGAGTCCGAATAAAAAGAAACGTTTTCGACCATACATATCTGATAATTTACCAAATATTGGCATACCAGCCATGACGGTGACCATATAAGCGGATGTGACCCATACAAACTGATCTACACCGCCTAAGTCAGCGACGATGGTACCAATGGCTGTCGCAACAATTGTATTGTCCATTGCTGCTATAAAAATAGCTAACAGCAATCCTGCTAAAATAAAAGAAATATGTCTGGTTTGCTCAACCATCTTGCATGTCTCCTTCCGTTATGTATACAAAACATTATATTCTTTTTTTACGTACTTACAAATAAAAAAGCTCTCGCTGCCAAGCGAAAGCTTACTCCCACACATACGGCGTCTCCTGATACACATAATAATTGAGCCAGTTGACGAACAGTAAATTAGCATGAGAGCGCCATATGTTACGTGGTTGCTCATTTGGATCGTCATGTGGAAAATAATATTTTGGAATTTGAATGTCTAAGCCTTTGGCTATATCACGTTCGTATTCCTCTTTTAGTGTGGCGGCGTCATACTCTGGATGCCCTGTTAAAAACACCTGCTTTCCATCGTTTGAAATGACAAGGCAGACGCCTGCTTCTTCGGATGAAGATAAAATCGTTAGCTCTGAAACAGCCTCAATGTGTTCACGTTTTACATCTGTATGGCGCGAGTGTGGAATTTTGTGAATATCATCAAATCCACGGGTGAGTTTAACGTGCTTTTGCTCTAACATATGCTCAAATACACCGAAACATTTTTGTGGTAAGTCGTATTTTGGAATTCCATAATGATAGTACATCCCCGCTTGTGCACCCCAACAAATATGTAACGTAGATGTGACATTCGTCTTTGTCCATTCCATAATTTCAGTTAACTCATTCCAGTAATCAACTTGTTCAAACGGTAAATGTTCAACGGGTGCCCCGGTAATAATCATGCCATCGTATTTTCGATGTCGAACATGTTGGAATGTCGTGTAAAACTGATCAAGATGATATTTTGATGTTGTTTTTGCCTCATGTGTTTCTGGTCGTAAGAAGGTGACATTCACTTGTAGTGGTGAATTCCCAAGTAAACGCAACAACTGTGTTTCTGCTTTTTCTTTTTGTGGCATTAAGTTTAAAATGATAATGTTTAATGGTCGAATGTCTTGAGAATAAGCGCGATCTTCATCCATGACGAAAATATTTTCTTGTTCTAGTATTTCTTTTGCTGGAAGATCACGTGGAATATTAATTGGCAATGTTCTCAACCTCCTACATCATATAAATACATTCATTATAAAAATTTTTAGAAAATTGTTCAATGTTTTTTATTTTATTGATTTTTCTATTTATATTGTTGTATTCTTGTAAAAGCAACAATGATTTGGAGGGATGTACGTATGTTTATGTCATATGAAGAATATATGCGTCAAGTAGTACAACCGATGCGCGATGAATTAGTCAACGGCGGATTTAAAGAATTGCGTACAAGTGAAGAAGTGGAACAGTTTATGGAGCAAGTGGAAGGAACGACTTTTGTTGTCGTTAATTCTGTTTGTGGTTGTGCAGCGGGGCTTGCGCGCCCAGCAGCCATTCAGGCTGTACAAATGAGCGAAAAGAAACCAACTCACCTCGTGACCGTATTTGCAGGGCAAGATCGAGAAGCGACGGCTAAAATGCGGGAGTATTTTGTAGGTATTGAACCTTCTTCACCATCGATGGCCTTATTAAAAGGAAAAGAAGTTGTTCATTTTATTCCACGCCACGATATCGAAGCGAATTCGCTTGGAAATATTATGCAAAATATTATGCAAGCTTTTGAAAAACATTGCTAAGGGTGTCCTACAGACATCCTTTTTCTTTTGAGGTGAAAACGTATGATTGTGACCACTGCAGGTAGAACCAACAAACAAATGATTGAGAAAGCGAAACAAATTGCGTTAGAATTACACACTTTATATATTCCTCGTCGAAAACGTTCCATTACAGCTATTCAACAACATACGGCTCAACCTGTTCTTGTTGTTGGGAAAGAAAGATTAGAGATTCATTTTCCGAACGGACACGAACCGTTATTTTTTCATCCTAATTCTGCTTCTTTTCGTGCGAAGCGCATTTTAAAAGGGGAAAGTGAACCGTTTTTACAAGCAACGAAGTTACAAAAAGGGATGACGTTTTTAGATTGTACGCTTGGATTGGCATCGGATAGTATGATTGCAAGCTTAGTGGTTGGAGAGGAAGGGAAAGTCGTAGGAATTGAAGGGAGTGCATATATCGCTTACTTAACAAAACAAGGGTTACGTCATTGGAAAAGTGATATTTGTGAATTAAACGAAGCAATGCGACGCATTCACGTGCTCCATGATGACTTTAGCTCCTTTTTAGCGCAATGTGATGATCAGTCATATGACGTCGTTTATTTCGATCCGATGTTTGAAGTAACGATTGAGGAGGCAGATGGGATAAGAGGACTAAAACAAGCAGCGCTATATACGGATCTAACGGTAGAAGTGATCGAACAAGCAAAGCGAGTAGCCCGTCAACGAATCGTATTAAAAGATCATTGGCAAAGTTCGCGATTTTATCAATTTGGTTTTTCGGTTTATCGAAGAAAAACAGCAAAATTTCATTTTGGGACGATTGAACTTTCATAAATGGCGCAAAATAAGACAGTAGGAGGTGAATGAAGTGGGAAAACGAAAAAAAGATGCTTCAAAAACAGAATTGAGTTCTCCGAAAGTAAAAGGACAAGGAACGACTGAGCCGGAAACCGGAGATATAGAAATCGATTCAAGTCGTAAAAAAACAAAGCAGATGTAAGCTACCACATCATAGTGGTAGTTTTTTTGTAAAAAAAGAAATTAAACTACTTTTCTAACAATTATATTCATTTTTTCTTTACAATTTAAAAAAAAACATTTACAATTGAAACGGTTCTCCCCTTTAACCTTTTTCCGTGTGCAAAGTTGAAACGTTTTATAGCAAAAGACGCAGAACTTGATGGAGGTTAGTAACTGTTAAAATGTTTTTGTAAAAATCCATAAAACTCTATATACA